>NZ_DIPG01000090.1:10313-10613 GCF_002426325.1 Syntrophomonas sp. UBA5494
AAATCAGGAGATCTATGACTTCATGACCAGGGCTCTGACCACACTGGGGCACAGCCAGATGGAACTGGGCGAATGGGTGCAATTAGTGCTGGAATGCGGACGCATCAACCTCCTGGCCATGGAGGCTCTGGACCGCGGTAATACCGAACATTTTGGCCATCCCACCCCGACTGAGGTGCCCTTGGGACACCAAGCCGGCAAATGCATTCTGGTCTCAGGCCATGACCTCAAGGATTTGGAGGATATCTTAAAGGCCACCGAAGGCAGCGGTATCCTGGTTTACACTCATGGTGAAATGCT
>NZ_DIPG01000090.1:10720-11289 GCF_002426325.1 Syntrophomonas sp. UBA5494
GCTGCCGGCTCACGGCTATCCGGGCCTGAAGAAGTACCGGCACCTGTACGGGCACTACGGAACCGCGTGGCAGCATCAGAAAAAAGAATTTGACCTGTTCCCGGGCCCCATCCTGATGACCACTAACTGTTTGCAGGAGCCTGCAGAAAGCTATAAAGGACGTATTTTCACCACCGGACCGGTAGGCTGGCCGGGGGTGGCTCATCTGCCCAACGGGGTATTCGGGGACATTATTAAAGCCGCTCAATCCGCACCTGGTTTTGCCGAAGATGAAGAGGGTAAGAAGGTTATGGTCGGTTTTGCCCGGCAGACGGTTCTGAGCGTGGCTGATCAGGTTCTGAAGGCAGTGGCTGACGGCAAACTGCGCCACGTCTTCCTGGTAGGGGGCTGTGACGGCTCCAAGGGGAAGCGCAGTTACTACACCGACTTTGTGGCCCAAACCCCGCCCGACACCCTGGTATTGACCCTGGGATGCGGCAAGTTTCGCTTCTTCGATCAGGAGCTGGGCAGCATCGGCGGCATTCCGCGCCTGCTGGACGTAGGACAATGTAATGACGCCTATTCGGCCA
>NZ_DIPG01000090.1:11421-21398 GCF_002426325.1 Syntrophomonas sp. UBA5494
CAAATCGCAGTTGCCCTGGCCGAGGCTCTGAACTGCGGGGTCAATGACCTGCCTCTTTCACTGGTGTTATCCTGGTATGAGCAAAAGGCGGTCTCGATACTGCTGACCCTTTTGTACCTGGGCATCAAAGATATTCGCCTGGGGCCCAGCCTGCCTAATTTCGTCAGCCCCAACGTATTGGGGGTCTTGGTGGAAAACTTCGGCATCCAGGCGGTAGGCGAACCGGAACAGGACTTACAAGCCATTTTAGGCTAAGCGCTGAAATAAATATTGGCCGCGGCTGATCAACCCGGGGCCAACTTCAATATAATTCTTCTTCCCTGCTGGGGCGGGCTGACCGCCCCGGGGGGCTTTTTCCACATCTTGAGTAAAGGAGTGAAGCTCATGAACAAGCAGCCTGATCAAAAAATTCTAAACGGCGCCGCTGCCGCCGGACTGATCGAATATCAGGAGCAGTCCGTGGTCAGCCGCACCCTGATAGCCCGGCCCACCGGAACCGTAACCCTTTTTGCTTTCGATGCCGGACAGGGCTTGAGCGAGCACAGCGCACCGTATAATGCCCTGGTGTATATCCTGGACGGGAAGGGCGAGGTGACCGTTTCCGGGGCGCCCCATCAGGTATCAGCGGGAGAGGTCATCATGATGCCCGCCGGAGAGCCGCACGCCCTGCACGCTCCGGAGAGATTTAAAATGATGCTGGTCATGATCCGCTCCTGAGGCCGGGTATAGGCTACAGGCAGCGAATCCGGCCGGATGAGTCCCGTCCCCTGTACAGGGGCGGACTCTTTAAAATGCGGAGGGTTATACTGTGAAATGGAGCGAGGAAGCTCAGCAAGCCCTGGAGAAAGTGCCCGGGTTTGTACGCAAAATGGCCCGGCGCGCGGTCGAGCAAGAGGTGCGCAAAAAAGGAGCCGATACCGTTGAGCTAAGCGATGTCACCGCAGCGCAGGCCAAATACCTGGGCTACATCGGAAAGGAAGCCGATGCTTCCAAAACCCGGGTGGCGGTGGTGCGCTGCGAAATTGTATCCGAGGTCTGCCCCGGGGTGGCCTGTTTGAAGTCCTTCAACCGCCGGGAAAGCCATTTCAAGGACTACCCGGGCGATATAGAACTGGTGGGGTTTTTTACCTGCGGGGGCTGTCCGGGACGGCGGGTATTTCGCCTGGTGGACAGCTTAATGCGCTATGGGGTGGATGTGGTGCACTTATCGTCCTGCATGCTCCTGGAAGAGGATTATCCACGCTGCCCCCATGTCAAACAAATAAAAAAGACATTGGAAAGCAAAGGCCTCAAAGTAATAGAAGGAACCCATCATTAAAAACCCGGGCGCTTAGCGACGCTGCCTGGCGCAAGCCGGGAAGGTTTTCTGGCTGGCGTAAACGAGGTGCGTACAGAACCCAAACGCAAGTGAGAACGGTCTTGCCTTGCGCAAACCGGGTGAGCGCATGACTCCGCCCGAGCTATTAAACGGCTTTGTTGGCCTGATTAAACCGCATTTCATAAAGATCCCAACCCCCGATTGGGAATACTACAAGAAATTCTGCCAGGGAGGTAGATGAGATGGCGAGAACAGTTATAAAGATTGATGAAGAATTATGCAACGGCTGCGGCGAGTGCATTTCACCCTGCGTGGAAGGCGCTCTGGCGCTGGTAGACGGCAAGGCCAAAGTAATCAGCGCGGAGCTTTGCGATGGAGCCGGAGTGTGTATAGGGGCCTGCCCGGTAGGAGCCCTGTCTTTGCAACGAAGGTCAGATGCAGTGGAGATCCCGGAAGATATCGGCCGTGACCCAGCAGGGCAGGAACTGTTGCGCTGCCACCTGTGCCGGCACAGCGAAGCCGAACACTACCTCTTGCAGGTCCGCAAAAATGGGGAGAGCCACTGGGTTTGCACCCGATGCCTGCCCGGCCTGATCCACGGTTAAGCCGGTCTGCCGTCCCCGCGACATGCGGCGGGGGCTACTTGCGGGCGATGAGGATAGCGATCAGCATGGCCAGGAGAATCAGCAGGGCCCCCAGATAAGCGCGCGACGAGAGCACTTCACCCGCCCACCAGTAGCCCGCAACACCGGCAAACACCGGTTCCATGGCAAGAACTACTGCGAAGCGGGTAGGGGTGCTGTATTTTTGCATGGCGTTCTGGATCAAAAAGGCCAGACTGGTGGCGAAAATGGAAGTGATCAGGATGGCTTTGATCACCGGGACGGTCAGAACGATCCGCCCGGGCTCGACTACCAGGCCGATGGCCAGGCACAAAATCCCCACCGTAAATATCTGCACCGCGGTGATGGCTGTGGCCCCAAAATTGTGGGAGTAGCGGTCTACCAGGATGATATGCACCGCGAAGCCGACCGCGCAGCCTAGCACCAGCAGATCGCCGTACCCGGGGCGGAAAGAGCCCGCCGGAACTGACATCAGGAAAAGCCCCAGGGCAGCTGTTGCGGCGCTAAGCAGTGTCGACCAGTGCGGCACAGAGCGCTCCAGGAGATGATACAGCAAAGGCACCAGAACCACGCTCAAACCGGTGATAAAGCCGGCGTTGGAAGAGGTGGTGTACTGCAACCCCACGGTCTGAAAAATATAGCCCACAAATAAAAAGAACCCGATGAAAATACCGGTCAAAACAGTCTGCTTATTTATTTTGCGCAGGTGCCCAAAGCTGAGTAATACCAGGACCAAAAAAGCCAGGAGAAAACGTATCCCCAGAAACATAAAAGGTCCGATATCAAGCAGGGCTTGCTTGGTGATAACAAATGTGGCGCCCCACACCAGTGCCACCATCAACATGCCCAGATCAGCCTGAAGTCCTTTATCAAGCCTTTTTAACAAATCCTCATCCCCCAACTCTTTTAAGTTAGCACTATATAAACCGGGAAGCAACACCCGAAAGCAGTGCGATGTCAAGGCAGCCCCGATACAGACTGAAGTCGGGCCGAGTGTTCGTCCGGCGCTGCTAATCCAGCGGCATGAACAGCCTCGAACGTCTGAATTCCGCTTGAGAAAAAGAAGTTCAGCCGCTCCCCAATGTAAATTCCTATAATCTCCTGAGGCAAGATTGTTGCCATAGAGCCCGGCAACCTCCCTGTAAGGCTGTACTGAAACCTGATAATCCCCCATTACACCCTGTAAATTTTTGGCGAAAAATTGTATGATAGATAGTGGCGAAATCAAATCCCCTAGCTTGGGGAAAGCTAAAGCGAAGCCATTTGAGGGGGCATTGCCATGTGGCTGGTTGCCATCTGCGTAATAATTGGATTTGTACTCAGCAAGCGCTTATTACGCTGGTCGGACCGGATGATACGCGTCGGACTTTATATTTTATTGATAGCCATGGGTATGAATCTGGGCAGAAGTGAGGAAATCATGCGGGCTATTCCCATCCTGGGGGCCCAAGCTCTGCTTTATTGTCTGGCCTCGAGCCTGGTGAGCGTGCTGGCGGTGTTTCTTTATGAGCGGCTTTTCATCCACCGCTTCATCCGCCGCGGAAAACCCCGCGAACGTTCAGGCCTGGGACGGGAAGCCTTTCTGATCGGAATCATCGCCTTATGCGTCATCCTGGGGGTATTAAGCGGAAAATACTGGATCACCATGCCTGCCAATCTGGCCGGTGTGCTTTTCAACCTGTCGCTGGTAATTATCTGCACCGCTATAGGGGTGACCATTCGCGGTTCACTGCATTTCATCACCCAGACCAAAAAGATATGGCTGTATGCCATGGTGCCGGTCATGGTTACTATCGGCAGCGTAGCGGGAGGCCTCCTGGCCGGCCTCTTCACCGGGCTCGATCCGGTGGACTCTGCAGCCATCGGCGGGACGATGGTATTCTATTCCTTCGCTTCGGTGGTCATCACCCATCAATCCGGCGTCGATATCGGCCTCCTGGCCCTGCTTAGCAACATACTGCGGGAAATCCTCACCTTTGCGGCAGTTCCGTTCTTGTCCCGCTTTTCAGAATTGTCTGCTTTTGGGGTGGGAGGGGCTTCCACCATGGATGTGACCCTGCCGGTTATCAAACGCAGTCTGCCGGAAGAGTACACCCTTTTGGGAATCTTCAACGGAGTGGTTTTGTCTGTAGCGGTGCCGCTCCTGCTTATGCTGCTTTATGGCCTGGCCTAGCCATTCCTTATAATGATAACGGGCGGACATATCAGCTGCCGCCGTTTCCTGGCAGACCTGACCGTTTTCACGGCCGCTCTATTCCCGACACAGTCTGTCGCCTGTGCATGGCGATATTGACCTTGTCACCTTGTTGTAATCTTATGACCTCCCTTGCTCACAAGCTCCGCCCCAACACGTTCCCAACCCTATAGTAGAGGCCCGCCAATTCCAACATTTCGACGACGCCCAATATGCCCGCGGCGCCCTTAAAGGCGGCGAATAATCGGCATGAAAATTTCAGTGTCCGCCTTTACTGCATTTACCTTCTGGCGAAAAACCCTTTTTGTTGTCGAGCCGGGTAGTTACATGTATAATTAACTTGTCTGTTGAGATCGTGGGAAACCCAGAAAACAAAAGAGGGAGATGAGGAGAGCATGAAAAAGCACTTAAAACTGTTGTTGGTTGCCATGCTGGTCTTTAGCCTGGCAGCCGTGGGCGGATGCGCCCAGAAAGAACCCGCACCCCAGCCGGGGGCCCAAACCCCTGCTCCGGCAAAAGTCCTCAATGTCGGCACCCAAGCTACATATCCGCCTTTCGAATTTGTGGACAAGGCCAGCGGTGATTTCATAGGATTCGATATGGACTTGATCCGGGCTATCGGTAAGGTTCAGGGTTATGAAGTCAAGATTCAGAGCATGGGCTTCGACGCTTTGATTCCATCCTTGCAGGCCGACAAAGTGGATGTCACTATTTCGGCGCAGTCCATCACCGAGGATCGCCTGAAAGCCATTGATTTCAGTGATCCCTATTTCAAAGGCGGCCTCATTGTAGCGGTACGCGCTGACAATACCACCATCAATAAATACGACGACCTGGCCGGTAAAAAACTGGCTGCTGAAGTAGGCACCATTGGAGCCGCTGCTTCCGAGAAACTGAAGGAAAAAGACCCCAAGACTCAAGTGCGTATTTTTGACGGTATCGGTGAAGCCTTTATGGAACTGGAAAAGGGCGGGGCCGAAGGAGTTATCAATGACTGGGCGGTCACCGATTATTATATGCAGACCGACGGCAAAGACAAGATCAAAGTGGTGGGCGAGATCTTCCAGGCTGATGATCAGTACGGCATCGGCATCAAGAAGGGCGATGCCGAGACTTTGCAGATGATAAACGAAGGTCTGGCCAAACTCAAGACCAGCGGAGAATTCGATCAGATCTACAAGAAGTGGTTCAGCGAGTAAGAACAGACTCATTGATGCCTGAAAGTGCGAGAGGCTTCTCGCTCTTTCAGGCATCTCGTTGGGAAGGAGAAAACAGCCAATGGCCATAACGCCATATCCGATGTTGTTCGGTGCCACGCTATGGGAGAAATTAACCGCTATTAATGGGTTTAACGTGGTTGCTTCCAATTGGGCATACTTCATTGAGGGCGGCCTGGTAACTCTACAACTGACGGTTTTGTCCGTTTCTGCGGGCATGGTGCTGGGACTCATTATTGCCTTAATGAAGATGTCCCGTTGGCGGCTTTTGAGTTCAGTAGCCGTCATTTATATTGATTTCTTCCGCGGGACCCCTTTATTGGTGCAAGTAATGCTTTTTCACTTCGGCATCTTGCCCATATTTATTGATAGCGGGCCATTTTTATCCGGCGTTATCGCCTGTTCGCTCAACAGCGCCGCCTATGTGGCAGAAATCGTGCGAGCCGGCATTCAGGCGGTGGACCGGGGGCAAATGGAGGCGGCCCGCTCGCTGGGCATGAACGGCAGTCAGGCGATGCGTTACGTGATATTGCCGCAAGCCTATAAAATTGTGGTTCCCCCCATGATCAATGAATTCGTCATGTTGTTAAAAGACACTTCACTGGTTTCGGTGATCGCAGTTATGGAATTGACCCATCGCGGCAAACTGCTCTATTCCACCACCTATGAAGCGGCCTGGGTGTGGGGCGCTGTCTGCGTGGTATATTATATAATGACCAAGACCATCGCCATGATGGGGGACTGGATTGAAAGGAGACTGGCGACAGAATGATAGAAGTCAAAGGCATTCACAAAAATTTCGGTCGCCTGGAAGTCCTAAAAGGCATCGATTTCCACGTCGCAGAGCGCGAAGTGGTCTGTGTGATCGGGCCCAGCGGCTCCGGAAAAAGCACTTTGCTGCGCTGCATCAATCAACTGGAAACGGTTCAGCAGGGGCACATATTCATCGACGGGGTGGAGGTCACCAACCCCAAGACCGATATCAACGCGTTGCGCCAGCAGGTGGGGATGGTTTTTCAGCTTTTCAACCTGTTTCCCCATAAAACCACCCTGGAGAACATCACCATGGCCCCCATAATACTCAAAGGCATGCCCAAAGAACAGGCTGAGGAAATCGCCATAGGCCTCTTGCGCAAAGTGGGGCTGCCGGACAAGGACCACGTCTATCCGGCGCAGCTTTCCGGGGGACAAAAGCAGCGGGTGGCCATCGCCCGGGCCCTGGCTATGCATCCCAAAGTCATGCTGTTTGACGAGCCTACCTCCTCGCTGGATCCGGAAATGGTAGGTGAGGTATTATCGGTCATGAAAGACCTGGCCCATGAAGGCATGACGATGGTGGTGGTCACACATGAGATGGGCTTTGCCCGCGAAGTGGGGCACCGGGTGATATTTATGGACGAAGGGATTATCATGGAGGAAGGCTCACCGGTCAACATCTTTGACAATCCGCAAAACTCGCGTACTCAGTCCTTCCTGAGCAAGGTTCTGTAAAGCAAATTAATGGAAAAGGCATGGGGACGGTTCTTTTGCCTGCCGAAGGCAGGCAAAAGAACCGTCCCCATGCCTCAGGTAAAAGAGCATGAGCCGTAAAAGAACCCAAAAAATTTTGGATATTCTGCAGGATGCCTATCCGCAGGCGGGAACCAGGCTGAATTTTCAAAGCCCGTTTCAGCTCCTGGTAGCGGTGGTTTTGTCTGCGCAGAGCACTGACGAGCAGGTTAATCAGGTTACTAAAAGATTATTCAGCCAATACTCCACCCCGCAAGAGATGGCATATCTGCCGATGGAGGAACTGCAGGAGCTCATTAAAGGAGTGGGCCTGTTCCGCAACAAAGCCCGCCATATCAAAGCCCTGTCAGAAATCCTGGTCGAAAAATACGGCGGGGAGGTGCCGCATACATTTGAAGAGCTTATCGAACTCCCCGGGGTGGGACGCAAAAGTGCCAATGTGGTTATGGCGGTAGGGTTCGGTCTGCCGGGTCTGGGGGTGGATACTCATGTCCACCGGGTCAGCAACCGTCTGGGACTGGTCGATGCCAAACAGCCCCATCAAACCGAAGCTGGCCTGAAAGCCCAGATTCCTCGCCAACGCTGGGGTCAGGCCCATCACCTCTTGATAAGTCACGGGCGGGCGGTGTGCAAAGCCCGCTCCCCGCAATGCAGTTTCTGTCCTCTAGAATCGATGTGCCCCAAAAACATCGACTGACATTCCCGGGACACAAGGGGACCGTCGACCGTCTCCATTATCAACCTGCTATTTTGTCAAACCAGTTGCGTTCAGAAAAACACTGGAACGGTCCCCGCCGCTTGATCAGCGGCAAAAACCGTCCCGTGTTCCCCCCTATTTCCCTCTATTCCCTCGGGATATAAATATGCCACCGGTTATTTCACCAGTGGCGGTAGCTCTCGCAGTATAGCTCAATGCATGCGGTCAAGGAATGAAATGCTGCTGGTCTTTGTCACAAATGCAACCGGTCTAACCGCAGCTTTTTAATCCCGGAACCGAATCTGCTGTCCTAAAGGATTACCCGGCGAAAGCCTTGAACCGGGACAGCGGGCCATGAAGCGAAGATCTGCGTATTGAACCCCAAACCACCAATGATTAAATGCTTTAACAAGACCCTCCGCGCGGGTCTGAGCTGATCTCGCTATTCTCCTCCCAACAGCTAATGACTTGAAGGTGATTTCCCGATTAAGATAGGCTGATTAAAGTCATAATGAACCGGGATTCTCTAAATATCTCTATGATTATACTCATTATAGCATAGTGAAAAAAAAAACAATATACTGCGCGAACATTACAATAACGTAAGAAAAATACGAACGAAGGCAGCCAAAGTCGACAAAATATAAATAATTTGCAAAAAATGCTGAAATAAACCACGAATGCAGTTAACGGAAATCATACGCATAAGACATGGCAAAAGGCTCAAATGGCCTTAAACCGCTGAAACTTCACAGCTTAATCTCTGACTTGATACGTAAGAAAAATTTTAATAATAGTGTAAGCCTAAACTAAATCACTATTGCCAAGTGTCTTTTTTTCACTAATTTTTTTGGCCGGATAAAGAATGGGGGGCCTTAAAGCTGAACATCAAGTATTGGTATATGATTGCGGCAAAAAGCGGCAATAGCATGTTGCCGAGAAATCGAGTGGAGTCATCTTAAGGTGGAGGTGTAACGTATAACTCTCAGTATAATAGCACCGCCCCACGGCAAGAATCGATATATAAATTTTCACAACCTCGAGCAGTGGTGGGGATGCTTCCCAGCAGCCCTCTTTGCGGATTGCTTGCTAGCCACGAGGGGATATGCTACAATAAATTATTATTTTCGGTTTAACCATGATAATAAGCGGCTGAGAACGGGACAGTAATCGACTTGGTTAAGGTTGAGCGAGGCCGGGCGGGTGCAAGCCGGCTCCTCCCATTTCGACGAAGATCACCCGGGAGCCTTCAACCCGAACTTATAGTAGGTTTGAACGTCTGCTCGCGTTATAGAGCGGAAAAGCGGTGTCTGCGGCTGGGCAGGCGCTAGATGGGTGGTACCGCGGAAGAGGCCTTTCGTCCCTGAGGATGGAGGGCTTTATTTTTCCCGCGGCCTCCCGCCAAATCGCCAGCAAATTAAGACTTGAGGTGAATCACATTGGCAAAAGGTAAGTATGACGCAACCCTGAATCTTCCCCAAACGCAGTTTCCCATGCGGGCCAATCTACCCACCCGGGAGCCCGAAATCTTGGATTACTGGGAAAAGACCAGGATTTATGAAAAGGTGCAGGACAAAAACGCCGGCCGGCCCACTTTTATACTGCATGACGGGCCGCCTTATGCCAACGGGGACATTCACGTCGGCCACACCTTGAATAAGGTATTGAAGGACATAATCGTCAAATATAAATCCATGTCCGGTTATGATTCGCCTTATGTGCCGGGGTGGGATACCCACGGGCTGCCCATCGAACAGCAGGCCATCAAGGCCCTGGGCTTGGACCGTCACCGCACCGATGTGGTGGAGTTCAGAAACCACTGCAAACAATATGCCCTGAAATATTTGGACATCCAGCGCCGCGAGTTCAAGCGCCTGGGGGTCAGAGGCGACTGGGAGCACCCCTACATGACCCTGGACCCGGTTTTTGAATCCGTACAGATTCAGGTCTTCGGGGCTATGGCCAGCAAAGGCTACATTTATAAAGGCCTCAAACCGGTGTACTGGTGCGGCGACTGCGAAACCGCCCTGGCCGAGGCCGAGGTGGAATACGGAGACAAGGTGTCGCCTTCGATTTTTGTAAAATTCCCGGTCAAGGACGGCAAAGGAGTGCTGCCTGAAGACGCTTTTGTGGTGATCTGGACCACCACCCCCTGGACCCTGCCGGCCAATACCGGTATTTCCCTGCATCCCGATTATGAATATGTGCTGGTTCAGGCCGGCAATGAAAAATACCTCCTGGCCAAAGGCCTTTTAGAGGAGGTCAGCCAAGAGCTGGAATGGCAGGATACCAAGATCTTGCAGGAATTTGCAGGCAAAGAACTGGAGCTGATTGTCTGCGCCCATCCCTTTTTCGAACGCGACTCCCTGGTGGTCTTGGGCGAGCACGTCACCCTGGAGGCCGGTACCGGATGTGTTCA
>NZ_DIPG01000090.1:21575-21865 GCF_002426325.1 Syntrophomonas sp. UBA5494
CTGGAAGTGATCTCACCGGTTGACAACAGCGGCCGCTTCACCGCTGAAGCCCAGCAATTCCAGGGCTTGTACGTACACAAAGCCAATGATGCGGTTATTGAAGAACTGACCCAGCGCAATATGCTTTTAAAGGGCAGCCGGATCGAACATCAATACGCCCATTGCTGGCGCTGCAAAAACCCCATCATCTACCGCGCCACCGAGCAGTGGTTTGCCTCCATTGACGGGTTCCGCGAAAACGCTTTGCAGGCCATCGATGAGGTGCGCTGGATCCCGGCCTGGGGACGGGA
>NZ_DIPG01000090.1:22076-29317 GCF_002426325.1 Syntrophomonas sp. UBA5494
ATCAACGATGAGACGATAAACAGGATCTCCCAGCTCTTCGCCCGGCACGGCTCTGACATCTGGTTCATCAAAGATGCGGCCGAACTTCTGCCGGAAGGCTATCAATGCAGCGGCTGCGGCGGAACCCATTTCCGCAAGGAGACCGACATTATGGATGTGTGGTTCGACTCCGGCTCCAGCCATATGGCGGTCTTGGACACTTATAAGGATCTCAGCTGGCCGGCTGACTTGTATCTGGAAGGCAGCGACCAGCATCGCGGCTGGTTCAATTCCTCGCTTTCCACCGCTGTGGCAGTGCGGGGCGCCGCTCCTTACCGCCAGGTTTTGACCCACGGCTTCACGGTAGATGAACAAGGCCGTAAAATGAGCAAATCCCTGGGCAATGTCATCGATCCCCTGGTGATGATTAAAGAGATGGGGGCCGACATCCTGCGCCTGTGGGTATCTTCGGCCGATTACCGCAACGATGTTTCGGTTTCCAAGAACATCATCAAACAGAGCGCGGAAGCGTATCGCAAGATCCGCAACACCTGCCGCTTTATATTGAGCAATCTGTACGACTTTGACCCGGCAGCAGATCAGGTGGCTTATGAGAACCTGACCGACCTGGACCGCTGGGCTTTGCTGAAAATGGATAAACTGGTGCGCCGGGTGACCAATGCCTATGATGAGTACGAGTTCCATGTGGTGTTCCATGCCATCCACAACTTCTGCACCATCGAACTGAGCAACATTTACTTTGATATCCTTAAGGATAAACTGTATTGTTCCAATCCGCAGGATCCCCAGCGCAAAGCGGCCCAGACCGTTTTGTACCGGCTCATCAACAATCTGGTGGTAATGTTCACTCCGGTTCTGGCCTTCACCACCGAGGAGATCTGGTCCTACCTGCGCCGCGAGGGGCAGCCGGAAAGCGTGCAGCTCCTGGAATGGCCGCTGCCTGATGACAAATATCAGGATGATGCCCTGGAGAAACGCATGGATATGGTATTGAGCGCCCGCGAAGTGGTCACCAAAGCCCTGGAAGAAGCCCGGGCTCAAAAGGTGATCGGTCATTCCCTGGGAGCCGCCATCACCATTTATG
Organism: Syntrophomonas sp. UBA5494; assembly: GCF_002426325.1. Lineage (NCBI taxonomy): Bacteria > Bacillati > Bacillota > Clostridia > Eubacteriales > Syntrophomonadaceae > Syntrophomonas > Syntrophomonas sp. UBA5494. The sequence goes on from NZ_DIPG01000090.1 coordinate 23,161, forward strand.
TAAATCCGGCCTGGGAACAGGTTTTTGCCGGTATGGGTGAGATCGAGAAAATGTTTATCGTGTCCAGTTGCCGGGTTGTACCCGAAGAAGCGCCGCCTGCCGCGGCTGTGAGTCTGGAGCATGTTTCCGGCCTGGCGGTGGAGGTTCAACCCGCGCCTGGCGAAAAATGCGAGCGCTGCTGGATAATCGACCTTACCGTGGGAAGGCATCCCGGGCATACCACCTTATGCCGGCGCTGCGCAGAGGTCATCGATAGTTTGTAATCGAGGGCGGGGCGGTCAAGCATCGCCCCTGACCATAAATACAATCAAAAGCAGGAGGACGCTATGGAAGAAGGCAACCGCTTGATTATCACCGTCCTGGGACATGACCGGGTCGGGATCATCTACGGAATTTCCGGGGTGTTAGCCAACACCAATGTAAATATCCTGGACATCAGCCAGACCATACTGCAGGGATTCTTCACCATGGTGATGGTGGTAGATTTCTCCCACAGCACCGTGGATTTGGCCCAGCTGAAACAATTGCTGGATCAAAAAGGCCAGGAGCTGGGCCTGCAGGTTACAGTGCAGCATGAGGACATCTTCCGTTACATGCACCGCATCTAACGAATCACGGGGACGGTTCTTTTGACTGGCCAGGAGACAAGAAACGGGGATATAGCGCTAATGTGCGGGGACACACCCCGTTTTGGGTAATGTCCCGGAGTACTGGGAATGTTCCCGCTTATTGCTTCATTTACGACTTAAAAAATGACACAAGGAAAACTCACCGGGTGTCATTAAGGAGGGCGGATATGCCGTTTAAAGTTAGTAAAGAGGAAATATTGGAAACCATCAATATGGTGCAGGGCCAGAACCTGGACATACGCACCATCACCATGGGCATAAACCTGCTGGACTGCCGGGAAGAGGACGGTAAAAAGACCGGCCGGCGGGTTTATGACAAGATTACTCGTCTGGCCCGGGATCTGGTCGGGGTCGGCGAAGAAATCCAGCGGGATTACGGCATTCCCATCATCAACAAGCGCATCAGCGTAACCCCCATCGCCATGCTGGTCAACGGCCTGGGAGAAGACGATATCTTCGCCATCGCCCTGGAGCTGGACCGGGCCGCAGCCCAGGTTGGGGTCAACTTCCTGGGCGGCTTTTCAGCCCTGGTGCACAAGGGCTACAGCAGCGGCGACTACAATTTGATGCAAACCATTCCCCGGGTTCTGGCCGCGACCGAGCGGGTCTGCTCCTCAGTCAACCTGGGGACCACCAAGTCGGGCATAAATATGGATGCCGTCTATGATATGGGCAAGATCATCAAGGCCACGGCCCAGGCCACCGCAGACCGGGACGGCCTGGGCTGCGCCAAACTGGTGGTGTTCTGCAACGCAGCCGAAGACAACCCCTTCATGGCCGGGGCTTTCCACGGCCCGGGCGAACCTGAAACAGTCTTGAATATCGGTATCAGCGGCCCCGGGGTGGTGGCCACGGTGGTAAAAAACAACCCCGGCTGCGATCTGGGCGAACTGGCCCATCTCATCAAAAACACCGCATTTAAAATCACCCGCACCGGCGAACTGGTGGGGCGGGTAGCCTCCAAGCGCCTGGGGGTGCCTTTTGGCATTCTGGATCTGTCTTTGGCCCCCACTCCGGCGGTAGGCGACAGTGTGGCCGATATCCTCGAAGCCATGGGCCTGGAACGGGTGGGCGGCCCGGGGAGTACCGCCGCGCTGGCCATGTTGAACGATGCCGTCAAAAAGGGCGGAGCCATGGCTTCATCCTATGTAGGGGGTCTTTCCGGGGCCTTTATTCCGGTCAGCGAAGATGCCGGCATGATACGGGCCGCCGCCGAAGGAGCCCTGAGTATTGAAAAGCTGGAGGCCATGACCGCAGTATGCTCGGTAGGACTGGACATGATCGCCATTCCCGGCGACACCAGCGAATACACCATTTCGGCTATAATCGCTGACGAAGCCGCCATCGGCATGATAAACCGCAAAACTACGGCAGTGCGCATAATTCCCGCACCGGGCAAAAAGCCCGGGGATTGGGTGGAATTCGGCGGACTCTTGGGACGCGCACCGGTGATGCCGGTGAACAACTGCTCTCCTGCGCATTTCATCGCCCGTAAAGGCAGAATCCCCGCGCCTATCCATTCGCTCAACAATTAAAAAGCGTATTGAAGCCGCTCAACCTGGAATAATATATATATAGGTGAGGAAAGTGAAGAAAAATGACCAGGATGTACAGGTAGAGCTGCTTCTGAGATTAAACCGCAAGCTGGAGGAAATGGCTGAGACTATGCACAAAATCGGGGTGGCGGAGTACATTGAGATGCTGCGCCATCCCCGGCGGCTGTTCTGGATCAACTTCTGGTCCGGGGTGGCCCGGGGACTGGGCATGGCCATAGGATTTACCATTCTGGCCGCATTGGTGTTGTATCTGCTGCAGCGCGCCATTCTTCTCAATTTACCGGTAATCGGCGATTTTATCGCCGATATCGTACAGATTGTGCAAAAACAGTTGGGGGTCGATTAAACGGGTTTGTAAAATAACCTGAAGGTGAGGAAAGGCCATGAACCAGATTGATTATTACCAGGCTTTATTATCCAGAAAACAAGATATCGAGGAGCAGATCGTGCGCCGGCGTGATATTCTGCAAATGCCTATGTCAGAATACCTGGACGAACTGTCTCTTTACGATCAGCACCCCGGAGACCTGGCCAGCGATACCTATGAGCGCGAAAAAGAAATCGGCCTCCTGGAAATGCTGGAATTTGAACTGGAGAAGGTCAATGATGCCCTGATGCATTATCAAAACGGCACCTACGGGATCTGTGAGCAGTGCGGCCAGCCCATCGAACCGGCCCGTCTGCAAAGGGTGGTCAATACCACGCTCTGTGCCCGCTGCGCCCGCGAACACAGTCACAACTACACCCGCCCTGCCGAGGAGGACGTGATCAGTCCGGGCCGGATGTTCGATACCGCTTTCGATATAGCTGGCTACGACCATGATGAATATCGCAATACCTTGCACAACCCGGACCCGGATTGAGCGGGGTGCAAATAAGTTTAGCTTTACTTAAGATGAGAACGGGTACGGCTGGAGCCGGATTGAACGCGGTGGGCAGGCTTAGAATAATTTAAGACGAGCACCTTGGATTTGACGGGGTGCAAGTTTAGAAAGGCTGGGGCGTAGTTTAAAACGAGCGCATATGCCGGGGGTGCCGCTGTAAAGTCTCTAGACTCCGGGCTCAGTTGCCAATAATTGCCGGCCCCGTTAGGCTGATGAACGGGCCGTCAATTTTTGAACAATCCGGTCTCCTAAAGTGTAAATAGCCACTATTGTCGCTTCCTGCTTTAACAGGACGAGTAGGCTGGAATTTTGGCTTAAGCTGAACATTGCCAAACATTTCTGGCTTGTTTATAGTAGTTATAACCAAGGCAAGACTGACGAGTACATCATGGAAAAGGAGGACTGGGCGTGAAAATCGGGATTTTCACCGATAGTTACAAACCTTATACCAGCGGTGTAGTTACCTCGATCACCACCTTTAAAAAGGAATTAGAAAAATTAGGGCACCAGTTGTTTATATTTGCTCCCAATTATTCCAATTATGTGGAAACCGAAGAAGGGGTATACCGCTACTACTCTGTACCCGCGCCGACCAACCCTGATTTTACCCTGGCCATACCGGTGTTTCCGGGCATGAAATACCTCCTGCGCAAGCTGGATCTGGATATCATCCATGTTCACTCCCCATTTACCATGGGACGGGTGGGGCTGCACTATGCCCGGCGCCTTAATCTCCCTATCGTATTTACCTATCACACCCTCTATGACCAGTACATACACTACCTCCCCGTGGCTCAGGAGCTGGCCCGGGAAATGACCGTCAAGTTCAGCAATAATTTCTGCCGCCAGGTGGATCATCTCATCGTCCCCAGCTCAGAGGTGAGCAATATTCTCTCCAGTTATGACATTTCCACTCCCATCTCGGTGATCCCCACCGGAGTGCCGGTGCAGCTGTTCAAAGCGGTGAGCCGCAGGGAAAATATCTTGCGGGAGCGTTACGACATTCCCGCTGAGAATAAAATTCTGCTCAATGTGGGGCGACTCACCAAAGAGAAAAACCTGGAATTCCTCCTGGATGCTTTCGCCCGGGTGCATCGGCAAAAACCTCAGACCACTCTGGTGATAACCGCGCAGGGGCCTTTGGAAAGCGCCTTAAAACAGCAGGTGGCGGAGCTGGGCTTAAGTCTGGAGCGGGACGTTATCTTTACCGGGGCGGTTCCCTTTGAAACCCTGATTCAAGTTTACTACAGCGCCGACCTTTTCATATTCTCCTCCATGACCGAAACCCAGGGACTGGTATTAGTCGAAGCCATGGCCGCCGGTCTGCCGGTGGTAGCCATTAAGGCCTACGGGGTATTGGACATGGTGGATCATGGCATCAACGGGCTCTTAACCGCATGTGATCAGGAGGAATTCACCAGGGCCGTCCTGCGCATGCTTAACGATGACAAGGTTTATCAGTTTTTCCGGCACAATGCCCTGTTGAAGGCCGAGGAGATCTCCTCTCAGAACATGACCCTGGAGCTGGAAAAGGTCTATCAACAGCTGATAAATAAGAATGTTCACCGCCGCAGCCGGGTGTACGACTGGCTGTCCCGCATCGCGCCATAGGAGAGGCTGGCCTCTCCTCCCCCATGCCCTCCCAGTTTCGTTCGGGGTGGGTTTGTGTTACATTGTTAATGGGACAGCCCCACCCCAGATTGAGGAACATTTCAGAACGGGAATGAGACCACAAATGCTGCGGACCATCCTGGCTATAATAGCCGCCAAAATCATCATAAAGCTCAGCCGCCGCTTCGGCAATCAAGGCACGGTCATGGCCGGGCGGGTGGCGCGCCGGCTCGACCCCGGGATACTCAGAAAACTGGCCGGCCGGGTAGAGAAGCAGATCATCATCATTACCGGCACCAACGGTAAGACCACCACCAGCAACATGATCGCGCAGATTCTTAACGCCGACGGCCATAAGATAGTTCACAACCGGGCCGGGGCCAATATGCTAAACGGCATCACCACCGCCTTTATCGGGGCCACCAACCTGACCGGCAGCAGAAGCTGGGATTATGCCCTGCTTGAAACCGACGAGGCCAATGTAGCCCCGCTGCTGAAAGAGGTGGATGCCGGAGTATTGCTGGTAACCAATTTTTTTCGCGACCAATTGGACCGTTACGGCGAACTGGATTATACCATCGGCTTAATCAGAGAGGGCGTGAAAGGCCGCCGCCTGCGGTTATGGCTGAATGCGGACGATCCCTTGATGAGCAGTTTCCCGCAGGATACCGGACTGCCCTGCAGCTATTACGGTTTTGACGAAACCCCTTATGACACCCTGGAGAATCACAACAGCCGGGAGGGGCGCTATTGCATGCTGTGCGGGGAGGAGATCGAGTACCTGCGTTTTCATTTCGCGCAGCTCGGGGTTTTCCGCTGCCCCAAATGCGGCAACCAGAATCCGGAGCCCGATTTCGTAGCGACTGATCTGCAGCTTGATCAAGGCATTGCCATGAAAGTAAATGAAATCCCCATCAAGAGCCCTTACCAGGGATTCTATAACGCCTATAATCTTTTGGCCGCAGTGGCCTTGACCAGAGGCCTGGGGGTTAGGGATGCCGTCATACAGGAGGCCCTGGCCCGCTTCCAGCCCCAGGCGGGGCGCATGGAGCGCTTCAGCGTAGGAGAGCGGGAGGCCACCTTGATCCTGGTCAAAAACCCCACCGGATTCAATCAGAGCCTACAGGCCCTGCTGCAGGACGGCAGAAGCAAAAATCTGTTTCTGGCTTTGAATGACAATGCCGCCGACGGGCGCGATATCTCCTGGATCTGGGATGCCGATCTGGAGGTTTTGGCCGAACCCGGCGCCGGGATAACCATCCTGGTCTGTTCCGGGCTGCGCAGTGGAGATATGGCGGTCAGGGCGAAATACGCTGGAGTCGACAGCGGGGTTATAGAGATTGAGAGCGACCTGGAGGCCGGTATCAAGAAAACCCTCGGGGGTACAGGCCAGGTCGGCTACATTTTATCCACCTATACGGCCTTATTCCAATGCCGCAAAATACTTCTGGGTATGCAGAGCGAACCGTCTGTAAAA
>NZ_DIPG01000090.1:29588-30011 GCF_002426325.1 Syntrophomonas sp. UBA5494
ATGGCTCAATTCAACATCGCCCATTTGTATCCTGATTTGATGAACCTGTACGGCGACCGGGGCAATCTGATCTGCCTCAAAAAGCGCCTGGCGTGGCGCGGGCATGAATGCCGGATTCAGAGCGTGGGCCTGGGCCAGGCCATTGATTTCGACAATATGGACATGGTGTTCATGGGCGGCGGTTCTGACCGCGAACAGGGCCTGGTGTATGAGGACCTTATAACCCGGGCCGAGGCCTTCTTTGACGCCATCGAAGCGGGGCTGCCGGTCCTGTGCATCTGCGGGGCCTACCAGCTGCTGGGGGAGTCCTACATCGCAGCGGACGGGCAAAAACTGCAGGGATTGGGATTCTTCGACTTCATCACCCGGGGTTCGGAGCCGCGCCTGATCGGCAACATTTTGCTGGAAACGCAGCTCAATGGC
>NZ_DIPG01000090.1:30131-39951 GCF_002426325.1 Syntrophomonas sp. UBA5494
GTAATACCACGGTGGTTGGCTTCGAAAACCATGGCGGGCGCACCTATCTTGACGATCCCCGCCTGGAGGCCTTCGGCAGGGTCGTTAAAGGGTACGGCAATAACGGGCAGGACGGCAGCGAAGGCCTCAAATACCACAACCTCATCGGAACCTATCTGCATGGCCCCTTGTTGCCTAAAAACCCGGTTGTAGCCGATTTCTATATAAGCGCCATGGCAGAACGGCGCGGCCTCACCGCGACGATCACCCCGCTTTATGATAGCATTGAAAACTTCGCCCACCAGCAGGTCAAATACAAAATCCTCACATCATAGCCTGCCACCCATACCTGCCAGTTCCCGAATGCTGGTATATTCTGTATGCGGTAGGGAATACTAGCCACAAACAGAATTTATCAGAAGGGGAGTTGTCATCATCAAACAAGCAACAGCTGTCAAACCAAGCCCATTTCCGGCTGAACTCATACAGAACCGCCTTCGCCAGGTTACCAGCACCGGCAGTCCGCGGGTGGATAGAATCATGGCTTATCTTTTAGAGGGGAGCGGTAAAATGCTGCGCCCCCGTCTGGTGTATCATACCGCCGCCTTGAATGAGCATGACCCCATTGTGGTGCGTGATATTGCCGTGGCGGTAGAATTGATCCATCTGGCCTCACTGGTGCACGACGATGTGATCGACCATGCCCCCATACGGCGCGGGCGTGACAGCCTCAATGCCCGTTACGGCAATCAGGCCAGCGTTTTGGCCGGCGATTTCCTGTTTGCCACGGCTTTTCATCTCATCAACCGCCATCAGCAAAGCCGGGTCATGGAAAACATCACCCATACCATTCAGGTAATGTGTTCCGGGGAGATCATTCAAATGGGGCAGGCTTACGACCTGAATATCGGGTTGGATGAGTATTACGACAAGACGTATCGCAAGACCGCTTGTCTGTTCGCTTCCAGCTGCAAAATCGGCGCCCTGATCAGCCAGGCCGGCCCTGAGCAGGTCAAGCATCTGGAGCAGTTCGGGATGTGTTTGGGCTATGCTTATCAGATTATCGATGATGTGATGGATCTGGTGGCCGACAGCACCACCTTGGGTAAGCCGGTGGGAAACGATATCACCCAGGGCAATATCACCCTGCCGGTCATATTAACCATAAAAAACGAGCAATACGGCCAGCGGCTGACAGGCCTGCTGGAGCGGCGTTCCAGCATTGCCGCCAGTTTGGGAGAGATTATAAATATAGTCATCGAGAGCGGCTCTGTCGGGGAAGCTATCGAGCACGCCGGGGCCTTCCTGGAGCGCGGGCTGGAGCGCCTGGCGGAACTGCCTTCCGGCGAAAGCCTGGAAGAATTGAAGAGTACCTGTCTTAGTTTTATTGACAACTATCGCCCGGTATTGGGGCGTTATCATCCACCTATGGAAAGGCAGGCCTGAATATGACTGCTACCAAAACCGCCCGAAGTTCTGCCGGCATACGTCCCCGGCGCAAGGCTGCCCCGGGGCAGTCGGCTTTGCTCATACACCATATTCTGGTCTTACTCCCCCGGGTGCAAAAATTGCTGGCCGCCTGGCGGGTGGAGGCAGAACGCTGCCCGGATCCGGTCTTGCGCCAAATGGCTCTGGCCAGTCTGGAGCACAAGGCTTTTCATTGCCAGGGGGGCGCGGTTTTCGCCAGCTTAGCGCCCGGATATGAAAAAACCCTCTTGCGTATCATCGTAGCCTATCAGATCCTATGCGATTATCTGGACAATTTGTGCGACCGGGCCGGCAGCACCGATGGCCAGGCCTTCCGTCATCTGCACAACAGCTTATTGACGGCCTTGACCCCCGGCAGCGCCTGCGGCGACTACTACCTGTTCTATCCGTACAAGGAGGATGGCGGCTATATCAGCCAGCTGGTAGCCGAGTGCCAGACTCAGATCGAAACCCTCCCCAACTACTGGAGGGTGCAGGAGCGGCTCTGGGAACTGGCCAACTGGTACAGCGAATTGCAGGTGCGCAAACACCTGGACCCGGAGATCCGGGAAGAGCAGCTCATAAGCTGGGCCAGCCAGCAGGCCTCGCGTTATCCCGGGGTGCGCTGGCAGGAATTCGCCGCCGCCACCGGCTCTACCCTGGCTATATTTGCCCTGCTGGGCCTGGCCTGCCGGGAAGAACTGGACGACGCCAGCATGCACCGTACCTGGCAGGCCTACTTCCCATGGATCTGTGGATTGCACATCCTCTTGGACTACTTCATAGACCGCGAGGAAGACCGGCAGAGTGGCGATTTGAATTTTACTTTCTACTATCGGGATGAAGGGGAGATGCTGGAACGGCTCAAATTTTTTGTTTGCCAGGCCCATGACTGCGCGGCCAGCATGCCCAACCGGGCTTTTCACATCACGGTGGTGGAAGGGCTGTTAGGTCTTTACCTCTCTGATGCCAAAATTGCCGCCCAATCTTATCAAGACCTGGCCCAGAGCCTGCTCAACTGCTCCGGCCAGCGAGCCGTCAACACCTACCGCATCTGCCGCATGGTCCGCAAAGTCCTGTAATGGACCAGAAGGAAGCTTTCCTGGTGTCTTTTTTATTCGAAAATATATCAGCGTGCAAGCGGGGGGAAAGGGTTCTCTGCGGCATATCCTGCATAAGGGGTGTCCTCTTCTCAAAGTTTGGCAGCTAGGCTATAATATTGGCAGTAAAGGTTCTTTTATCCAGCAGGAAGCAGGTGAAGCGGTGCCCGCAGCGATTGCACAGCCGAACGGGGAAGACCCCAGCCATCCCATGCAAATCACCATTTTCAACTACAGTCCCGATTCTGTCACGGTTCAGCACCTGAAGGACGGTCAACTTGTCTGGCCGCCGGCGCAAGCGGGAATCACCTGGATACATATAAGCGGGCAGGTCACCTGGGAAATCCTTGAACAGTTGGCCGGGCATTATCAGCTTCACCCGTTGGCTATTGAGGATGTTACCCATCAGGGCCAGCGCAGCAAATTGGAGATGTATGATCAAAACCTCTTTTTGGCCATGTACGCCATGGATCACCAGACCCAGGAGCGGATGCAGGTCAGCATATTTGTGGGAGACAGCTATGTAATTACCATCGTCCCCCGCGAAAACCGTCTGTTTGAACCATTACAGGAACTCCTGCAGCACGGAAACAGCAATCTCCGCAAAAAAGGCAGCGACTTTTTGTGCTACAGCCTCTGTGACCGCATTATCGACAGTGTCTTTCCGGTGCTGGAAGAGGTGGGCAAAGAGGTTTTCGAAATGGAGGATCAGATATTTTCCATCACCCGCGAAGCCATCAGCGCCAAACTGCATCATCTGCGGGTTCGCCTGGTGGAGTTGGAGCGCATCATCGCCGGCTCGCAGGAGGTCATCGAAGACATGCGCACCGGCGAGATACCCCTGATCCAGACCGGCACTCTGGTATACCTGCGCGACTGCTATGACCACACCTTGCAGCAACTGCACAGTACTGATTCCTACCGGCAAATCACCGCCAGCATCCTGGAATCCTACCTGTCGCTGGCTAACAACGAGATGAACGAGGTCATCAAGGTGCTGACGGTAGTGTCCACCATTTTTATCCCCCTGACCTTCATCACCGGTGTCTACGGCATGAATTTCGATTATATGCCGGAACTGGGGCACCGTTTCGGCTATATCGGGGCCTGGGTGCTGATGGCTGCCGTGGCGGGCGGTATGTTGTTGTATTACCGGCGTAGACGTTGGTTATAGGGTGCAGAGTAGGCGCACGCCCTATCGATTCAGGGCTGAAACATCATATTGAAAGACCGGGGCGGGTATCAAGCCGCATCCCGGCAGCGCGCAAGTGGATGCAAGCGGGACCGGTTCTTGACTTACGTCTGTTACCCAACCGGCCTGCTTAAGCGGAGCGAAAAGGTTGTAAAGGGCGGCAGCTATGCGGCAGCCTACCCTTAAAATACATATTGGGAAAGGAGCAAAAAATGGCTGACATCATCGATTATCAAATTTTCGGAGACGATATGCAGTTAGTGGAGATTGAGCTGGATCCGGGGGAAGGAGTTCGTGCTGAGGCCGGGGCCATGACCTACATGGACGCGGGCATACAGATGCAGACCGGAACCGGAGGCGGTATGTTCCAGGGCTTCAAGCGCATGCTCACCGGAGAGAGCTTCTTTATCACCACCTTCATGAACGGGGCTAAAGCCAAGCAAAGAGTAGCCTTCGGGGCCCCTTATCCGGGGAAAATCATCCCTATCGAACTGGGACAGCACAGCGGGCGTTTCATGTGCCAGAAAGACTCTTTTGTCTGCGCCGCCAGGGGGGTGGAGATTGAGATCGCCTTTACCAAAAGAATCGGGGCTGGCTTGTTTGGCGGAGAGGGCTTCATCCTGCAGCGCCTCAGAGGGGATGGCCTGGCTTTCGTACACGCCGGGGGCACACTGATTGAGAAAAGGCTGCAGTCTGGTGAAAAACTTAAAGTAGACACTGGCTGTCTGGCCGCTTTTGACGAATCGGTAGATTATAACATCGAGTTTGTGGGTGGGTTCAAAAATGCCCTGTTCGGCGGGGAAGGCCTCTTCATGGCCACTGTGACCGGACCGGGCCTGGTCTATCTGCAAAGCCTGCCCCTGTCCCGTCTGGCCGACCGTATAGTCGCCGCTTCAAGGGTGGGAGGTTCCCGGGAAGAGAACCGCGGCCTGGGCGGCATCCTCGGCAACATGATCTCCGGCGACTAAATTATCACACAAACGGTTCTTGACGCAAGCAGGTGATGGTGACAATGGGGGAGGTTCCTTTTTTGTCACCATCACCTGCTGTCACACGGTTGTCACACTATGCAGGAAATCCCCGATTATGACCATCCTCCTATTACAGGTTGTCTTAAGGGGCGGAGTTGGAAGATGAGAGATAAAGAGAGTACAAACGCTGAAAAAAGCGCTATATTTGAGCTGATATGGAACAATTGCACCGAAGCAATGGCAGTAGCCCGGATGATATTTGACGATAATGGCCGGCCCGTCGATTATACTGTCCTCGATATGAATTACTCCTATGAAAAACAATCCGGCCTCAGTAAAGAGCAGGTTTTGGGGCGCCGGGCCACGGCATTTTTGCCCAATATCGAATCGGCCTGGTTAGAAAAATTCGGAGAGGTGGTGCGATCCGGCCGCGGTCTGAAGTTTGAAGAGTATAACACCGCATTGGACCGCTGGTTTAACGTGCAGGCCTTTTCGCTCCATTCGGAAAACAAGTTTGTGGTTGTTTTCACCGATATAACCGATCCGTTAAGGAGGGAGCGGACCCTTAAGCAAAGCGAAGCCCGCCGGCGGGAACAAGAGACTCTGGCTTTTCAAGCTCAAATTCTGGCCAATGTCAAGGATGCCGTCATGGTTGTGGATGAAAACGGGCTCATCATCTACTGCAACCGGGCTTTTGAAGATTTATTCGGCTGGAAAGAGGATGAACTCCTGGGGCAGCGCTTTTATAGTTTTGTAAACAGCCATGTCGATGAAGGGGCACAAGCGGCCTACCATTATTTGTATGATTGGAAGATAGATTTCGAAACAATAGATGAGCAATTGGTAAACATAAAATGGTTTAGAAAGGATGGCCGGCCGATCGTCATCGATGTGAGCAGAACCGTTCTGACAGGGCCCGGCGGCGAATACAAAGGCATCATATCATCCATCCGGGACGCTACTCCACGTGTTCAGGCCGAGGAAGCCTTGCGGGAAAGCGAGAGAAAATACCGCGAACTGGTGCAAAACGCCCCGGCCGCCATTTGTCAAATTGACCTCCAACAACAGCGTTTTGTCTCCGTTAATGCTGTCATGTGTAAATTGACAGGATACCGCCGCGATGAATTGCTGAAGATGGCTCCCGTTGATATTCTGGGCGAGCAGGGCAGGGAAATTTTTCAACTCAGGGCCAGGCAGTGGCTGAACGGTGAAAAACCTGAACCTATCGTGGATTGTTTAGTGAAGACCAAGGCCGGCCGGGAAATACTGGCCTCATTGCATGTTACCTATACCACCGGCCAGGATGGCAAACTGCTGGGAGCAACGGTGATTGGCTATGATGTCACCGAGCGCAGACATGTTGAGAAAGAGTTACAAAAAGCCCATGACCATTTGGAAGCCAAAGTACAAGAACGCACCAGAGAGCTGTCCCTTGAACGGCAGCGGCTATTTGATGTCCTGGAGACACTGCCGGTAATAATATGCATTTTGACACCTGATCACCACGTTGCCTTTGCCAACCGGGCTTTTCGCAACAAATTCGGCGAGTCGGAGGGGCGGCACTGTTACGATTATATTTTTGGTCTCGACGAGCCCTGCGATTTCTGCCAGGCCTACCGCGTCTTAGAAACCGGCAAACCTCATTATTGGCGCTTAACCGCGCCCGATGGCAGCATCATTGACGCTTACGATTTGCCCTTCATAGACGTTGACGGTTCTCCGCTCATACTGGAGATTGATATCGACATCACTAAGCAAAAACAGGCCGAAGACGCTTTCCGCGCCTCGGAAGAACGCTTTCACAAGATATTTGACAATAACCCGGACATGATTGCCATCATACGGATGGCGGACGACACGTTTGTGGATGTGAACCACCGGCTGTTGGAAATCACCGGATATGAGCGGGAAGAAGTCTTGGGAAAGACCCCTGAAGAATTGGATTTTTATGGCGATGCCTTGGATGAGGCCAGATCCTATTTGGCAGAGCTGGTCGTGACAGGTGAAATCAGGATACCGGAATGGAAGTTATGGTCAAAAACAGGGAATGCAATTATCACATCAGTATCAACTGTAACCATGAATCTCAACGATGAGATTTGCCGGGTAGTTATAATGCGGGATATAACTAAAGAAAAATTGATGGAAACCGAAATCGCCCGCCTCGACCGGCTCAACATGATCGGGGAGATGGCGGCCGGCATCGGCCATGAAATAAGAAATCCCTTGACCGCAGTACGCGGATTTCTGCAGATGCTGGGGCATAGAAATGAGTATGAAAATGACCGGAGCTATTTCGAGCTTATGATAGAAGAGATTGACCGGGCCAATGCCATTATCAGCGAATACCTGGGCATGGCCAGGGATAAACGCGTTGATCTGCGGCTGCATTCACTGGATGATTTGATAACCACGTTATATCCGATGATCATGTCCGAGGCCAACCTGAGGGAGATGGCGGTTCATCTGGAGTTAAACCAGCCTCCTGCGGCCCTGATCGATCAGAACGAATTCCGCCAGCTGGTTTTAAATATGACCCGCAATGGTCTGGATGCGATGCCGCCCAGGGGAACTCTGACTATCGGCACCGGAACGGAAGGGGATCGAATTGTGTTGTATATCAGGGATGAGGGCTCCGGTTTACCCCCGGAGATACTGCACAAATTGGGAACGCCTTTTTTTACTACCAAAGATACCGGAACCGGACTAGGGCTGGCGGTGTGCTACAGCATCGCGGCCCGCCACCATGCCACCATCGATTATCAAACCAAATCTACCGGTACCACCTTTTACGTGAGGTTCCCCAAAGTATAGGCGCGCAAGTGGGGACGGGTGACAGATGGGGACCGACCCCATTTGTCACCGTCCCCATCTGTCACCCGTCCCACCATTCCTATCTACCCCACCCCTGCGCCAGGGGCAAGTCAAGAACCGTCCCGCTTGCATGAGTCGTTGCTACATTACATTATCTCTGAACAATTGCAGTGATGGCAGTGCTTTCCGTCTCGATTTCATCGACTTTATGGCCGTTTTCCACTTCAATATCAATAATCTCTACGGTATATTCGCAGATACCGAATAGGGAGTGGCAGTCATCATCACAGAAAGTAAAGCTGAACGGAAGCCTTTCAACATCATCAAATTCGAGTTCGTAAGTTTGCAGTATAGTGCAATGCCCGTCGCAAGTTCTCTTTAAGGCAATCACCAATTCGACTTCCTTATCATCCTCTACTTCAATGATGGTTGAAAAATCGATTTTCACGATGGGTCTGATACATGAAGACTTATCAACTGTGACTCTTGCAAGCAGGATGTTGGCAGAACCTTCGCGAACGTCCTTTAAGTTGATGTCAAAGGCCCTTCCGCAAACCAAGAATAAATGCGGCGATGCAGGAGTAGGACAAATCGGTACTCCACCGCTGGCTCTCGAGGTGGTAAAACAAACTCTCGGGGTACCGCCTGTTATGGTGTTGGCCAATACACTTGGACACGAACAGGTAGGACTCACACTGCTGGGACTCACGTGACATGCGCAGCTGTGGCACACTCTGCTGCTGAGCACATTGCTGTGACACACTCTGGTGTTAGCGGCTAAAACACGATTTCTTCTTTTGGACTTGTGACCGCGTTTAAATCTGGTCATTAATATATTCCTCCTTATTAGTTATTGGCAGTGAAGAGATATACTCCCTTGTTTAACATTTTATTCATATTGAAGAAACAGTGTTCCGGATACAGAGTCAAACTATTTTTATTTAGAGGTTTTTATGGTTCTGATTGTCATCGCTATAGCCAACCCGGGTACAGATTAAAACTATTTTTATTTAGAGGCGCCCCCGGATAGTAAGCGGCAGGCAGCGCTAACCAACAATGTAACGCTAACCCATAATAATGCAATTCCGAAGTTTATGTTCCACAAAGTTCTTTATATTATATAAGTAGACGCATACCCGAAAAGTTAATAATTAAGACCATCAACCAGTATTCGGGTAGAAGCGGTTCCGAAAAGTATTTAATTTGTACAGTTCCGGCACGTATCTTTACAGACCCCGGCAAGTATCAGAGTAGACGCGGACCCGAAGAATATTTTTGTAGGTGAGCCCCGGCAGGTTATGAGCAGATGAAACACTGGACGGCATGCTGAATATAAAGCGAGGCAGTTTAATGAGCTACATCATTATAAAAGGTGCACGAAGGGGAACGTCGTTCCTTTTGTCATCAAAGGGCAAATTCGTGGCGGCGTGACACTGGGGGAGGTTTTCCGTGTGTCATTTTGCGGATTGGGCGAGGATGGCCTTTTCCAGCCACTTTTTGCGGCGGTAAATGATGGCGTAGACTACGCCGCGCAGGCCCCAATCGATAACGAACAACACCCATATCGACGCAACCGGCCAGTGCAAGACCATAATGAAAAGATACATCAGGGGTATGCGCACCAGCCAGGTGAATACTGTGGAAATATACATGGGGGTGCGGGTGTCTCCCGAGCCTTTGAGGATGCCGCTCAAGACCATGGTGGCGGCAATGGTCAGCTGCTCCAGTGAAGCGATGCGTACCAGGAGTCCGGCGGTTCTGATGATATCCGGCTCATCGGTGAACAGGGAAGCGATGAAATAGGGAAACAGGGCGAAGAGCACCCCGATGAAACCCATTAAAATCCCTGCCATCTCCAGGCAGCCCCGGCTGTTCTGTGATATTTTATTACGATCAGAAGCCCCAACCGCCTGTCCTACCAGGGTCGTAGCGGCAATGGCCAGCCCAAAACCGGGCATAAATGAAATCGACTCCACCACGATGGCCACCTGATGCGAGGCGTAAGCCACCGTACCCAGGAAGACCAGCAAGTAGGTAGAGGTCAGTTGGGCTGCAGTCGTGAAAAGCTGCTCCACCAGACCGGGGATGCCCAGGCTGAGAACCCTGCGGATGATATTTAATCTCAGGGCGAAAATGCTTCGCCACGGCACTGTCAATTCGGTGCAGTTGCTCATCAAAGCCCACAGGGAGAGGATAAATCCCAGGAAGTGGGCTATACTGGTGGCCACCGCCGCCCCGGCCACCCCCATAGCCGGGAAGCCGAACCAGCCGAAAACCAGGACCAGGTCTCCCACCAC
>NZ_DIPG01000090.1:40141-40532 GCF_002426325.1 Syntrophomonas sp. UBA5494
TGAAGAGGGCCAGAATCTGCAACAGGTAGACCTGGGTTAAAACTGCGGCCGTCAAACCTATGAACAAGGCCATTAAGAGGCTCTGCCCGGCCACCAGTGCGGCTTCATCAAGCCGGTTGGCGCCTTTGGCCTGGGCCACCAGTATTGATGTGCCGATGCCCAGGGCATTCAAGAATAGAACCAGCGAAAAGAATATCTCAGCGCCCAGGCTGGCAGCTGCCAGCGGGACTGCGCCCAGCCGCCCTACTACAGCCACATCAACGACCCCTACCAGCATGTAGAGAATCATTTCCCCCATGGCCGGCCAGGCGATTTTCCAAATGGTAACCCGCAGGTTTTTATCTCTCCATATCAGCATAGCATTCTCCATATTGAACAATTGGAGACGGTT
>NZ_DIPG01000090.1:40693-40948 GCF_002426325.1 Syntrophomonas sp. UBA5494
CTTCGTCTCTACTTGTCACCCGGCGGCGAACTGGCTGTTGTAGAGGCCGGCGTAGAAGCCGCCCCGGGCCAGCAGGCTCTGGTGCGTCCCCTGCTCGATGATGGCGCCCTGGTTCATCACCAGGATCAGGTCGGCATCGCGTATGGTCGATAAGCGATGGGCGATGACAAAACTGGTGCGCCCCTTCATTAAAGAACCCATGGCCTTTTGAATCAATACCTCGGTGCGGGTGTCCACATTGCTGGTGGCCTCGTC
>NZ_DIPG01000090.1:41065-43125 GCF_002426325.1 Syntrophomonas sp. UBA5494
ATGGTCAACAGCTGCTTTTGCCCCTGCGAAATATTGGAAGCTTCTTCATTCAAAACCGTATCATAGCCATCCGGCAAAGTCATTATAAAATGATGGGCATGAGCCGCTCTGGCCGCAGCCACAATCTCTTCAAAACCGGCCCCTTCCCGGCCGTAGCCGATATTATCGCGAATAGTGCCGTTGAACAGCCAGGTATCCTGCAAGACCATGCCGAACATGGTGCGCAAATCCCCGCGCCGCATATCCCGGATATCCACCCCGTCTACAGTGATGACCCCTCCCTGCACCTCGTAAAAGCGCATGATCAGGTTAACCAATGTGGTCTTGCCGGCCCCGGTCGGGCCCACTATAGCCACGGTCTGCCCGGCCTTGACCTGGATGCTCAAATCCTCCATCAACAGGGTATTTTCAGCATAACCGAATTTGACATGCTCGAAACACACCTCACCCCGGGGAAAGGGAATGACCGCCGCATCCTCGCGGTCGGGCCTTTGCTCCTCTTCATCCAAGACCTCGAAAACCCGCTCCGCCGAAGCGATAGTGGACTGCAGGATATTGGCGATATTGGCCACCTGAATGATGGGATGGGTGAACTGACGCATATATTGGATAAAGGCCTGCACATCCCCGATGAAGATAGCCCGCTGCGCCACCAGGAGGCCCCCCACCAGAACCACCAGAACGTAGCCGATGTTATTGACGAAATTTATGGCCGGAAAAATAATCCCCGACATGAACTGGGCCTTCCAGCCCACCTCGTAGAGCCCCTGGTTGATCTGCCTAAACTTCTCCACCGAATCCCGTTCATGCCCAAACACCTTGACGACTTTGTGCCCGCCGTACATCTCCTCCACATGGCCGTTCAGCTCGCCCAAGACCTTCTGCTGCTCTGCAAAAAAACGCTGCGAATAGCGTGCCACTATGGCGGTTACCACTGCGCTCAAAGGCAGGGTCACTATAGCGATCAGTGTCATCAGGGGGCTGATGGAAAGCATCATCACCAAAATACCCGCCAGCGTCACCACCGAGGTAATCAGCTGTGTCAGGCTCTGCTGCAGCGTATTGGCGATATTGTCCATATCATTGGTTACCCGGCTCAGTATCTCGCCATGGGTCTGCCGGTCGAAATAGCCTAGAGGCAGGCGGTCAAGCTTATCTTTTACGTCATTGCGCATGACAAATACGGTTTCCTGCGCAACGCTGGACATAATATAGGCCATCAGAAATGCAAATAGTGAACTCAACAGATACAGACCCACCAGCATGAGCAGGATCCTGGCAATATAATCGAAGTCGAATCCGGGCAGGGGCTGCCCTCGCAGCTGCTCAACGTACCAGGCGGGCAGATTTTGCTCAACGGCCTGCTGCAGCTGCACATAGTGGTTGTAGCGAAGCATCACCCCTTCCCCGAGCTTGGTGACGGCCATACCCATCACCTTGGGGCCGACTATGGCAAACAGGGTGCTGGCCACCGCCAGCATAAACACTACCAGCATGCGGTAGCGCTGGGGGCGCAGATAATCCGCCAGCCGTTTCAGGGTACCCCTGACATCGCGGGCCTTTTCGCCGGGCATCCCCAGGCCGCCGCGCCAGCCCCGGCCGTGGGCGTGCCTGGACTTCGGCCTGGGGGGAACCTCCGGTTTACCAGCTTGTTTATCCGGTTCAGACTGCTTCATCAATTTGCTCTCCCTCGGATGGCGGTAATGGGGGACCGCCCCCAGTTGTCACTGTCATCGTCACCATTATCACGCAATCTCCTCTTCCGACAACTGCGAGAAAACGATTTCCCGGTAAACCTCGTTTTCCGCCAGCAGTTCCGTATGGGTACCCATCCCCACCATCCGGCCTTGATCCAGAACCAGGATCTGGTCGGCATCCATAACCGTGCTGACCCGCTGCGCGACGATAATAACCGTGGATTGGGCGGTTTCTTTTTTAAGAGCCGCCCTCAGCCGGGCATCGGTTCCGAAATCAAGTGCCGAAAAACTGTCATCAAAAATATAAATGGCCGCTTTACGAACCAAGGCCCTGGCGATGGAAAGCCGCTGCTTCTGGCCGCC
>NZ_DIPG01000071.1:0-37245 GCF_002426325.1 Syntrophomonas sp. UBA5494
CGGCGTTTCCAACAAAGAATGACGCAGATACACGGACACACGTGGGCGGGCAAGCCGCCCTACTTCATTACAGGAATGCTTGTGCCCGGATATCTTGGGCAACTCTGAAAGTTTAGATATAATAGATGTATGACCTAATTTGCATCAAGAGGACAACCTATGTCTAAATCCGACGATTGTTTCAATTTGTATAAAGTAGCTGAGGCCATCCTTGATAATCCTCTCATGGCCTGCGTCGTTGTTGACGAGCATGGCATCATTCGGTTTATTAATCAAGCCTATTTGGAATGGCTGGATAAAACCCGAGACGAAGTAATGGAAAGGCATATTCTTGAGATTACCCCCCATTCCAAATTACCAGAGGTCCTGCGTAGCGGAAAAACAGACCCGATTGACCTGTGGTCGGTAAATGACCGTGAAACGATTATCACCCGATACCCGTTGATTAATGATGATCAAGTCATTGGGGCGGTGGGGCAGACTATTTTCCTGGATAAAGCCGGGGCGAAATTACTCATGAAGAAACTGCAGACTATGGAAAAGGAGTACGAAACGGTATCGGAGGTGCTGGTGCAGAGTCCTTATCAGATATATGTGATTGTTGATAAAGCGGGCATTATTACTTTTATGAACCAGACCTACCTGCACTTATTGGAGATGAAGAAAGAAGATGTGGTGGGCAGACACATCCTGGAGATCACTCCCCATTCCAAACTGCCGGAAATTTTAAGAAACGGTGATATTCACAAGATTGATGCGTGGACTGTCAATGGCCGGGACACCATTATTACCCGAACCCCCATCATAAAGAACGGTGAGATTACCGGAGCGGTAGGAAGAAGTCTGTTTTTGGATATGTCCCAGGCCAAGATTCTTATCAATAAACTGCAGGAAACGGCGAAAGAACTCAATTATTATAAAGAGGAGTTTCGCCAGCATTATCAAGCCCGCTGGAAGTTTGCTGATCTTATCGGAACCACTCCCGAGTTTGCAATGGTCAAATCCATGGCCGAGCAATTGGCACATACACGGTCCACCATCCTTATAACCGGGGAAAGCGGAACCGGCAAAGAATTGTTTGCCCAGTCCATTCATAACCAGGGTGGACAGGAGGGGCCTTTTGTGCGCGTCAATTGTGCGGCTTTACCCGAAAACCTGCTGGAATCCGAACTTTTCGGTTATGATGAAGGAGCTTTCACCGGAGCCAAGAAAGGTGGCAAGCCGGGGAAATTCGAGCTTGCCAAAGGAGGCACCATCTTTTTGGATGAAATAGGCGACATGCCTCTAGGTATGCAGACCAAACTTCTCACCGTGCTTCAAGAACGGGTGATTGAGAGAGTGGGCGGCACTAATCCTATTTCCATAAAAGTAAGAGTTATCGCTGCCAGCAATCGCGATCTGGAGCAAATGGTTGCCAACCACGAGTTTCGAAAGGACCTTTATTACCGCTTGAATGTAGTAAGATTAAACCTTCCGCCTTTGCGGGAGCGAATAGAAGATATTCCCTTGCTCGTTCATTACTTAATGGCTGGTATCAATACCCGTCTAAAAGCTCGCGTATCACATATTTCCGACGAAGCCCTGCATATGCTGCAAACTTATAACTGGCCGGGTAATGTGCGGGAGTTGCAGAACCTGCTGGAGCGCGCTATAAATATGGCTGCGTTAAAGCAGGCGGTCCGGTTGGAGGTGCAACATTTTCCTTCATTAGGTGGTGAGGTGCTTCTGTCTGCAGTTAATGAGCCCGGGCGTACTACCTTGAACGCTTCGGTGCAAAGATTGGAGAAAGAGTTGATAGAGCAAATGCTGAAATCAACCAATTATAATAAAGCTCAGACAGCTAAAGAATTAGGTCTTAACAAATCGGTTTTATACAGTAAAATCCGGAAATATGGTTTGTAGAAAGATTAACACGCCAAAATAAAAAGACTTTTCCAACGAAACCAACATCCCATATGAATTTATAGGGGACAGAGTCAGCAATGTTGACTCTGTCTTTTTTTTGTAGGGTTGTTAATTCGGTCGCATGGTTGATAATTCATTCGGGTCTCTAAAGGCGCCAAATAAGTCGCTTTGTTAAAATGCCACCTATATCTACGGTTGCAATATGATACCCAGGAAAATAATGGTTGAGAGAGAAAACGGGGCAAAAGCCCATAATATCTGATATTTATGATTTATACAGCGGGTTGGCACATTTCTTGCTTAATTGTCTGAAGAGATAAATTCAGACTATTTTTTTGTAATTAAATTTTATTCTTCATAGATGTAATCAGACATGGTGGAAAGGGAGCCAGATCAAGTAAAGCTGGGTTCAAATGCAGATAACATAGAAATTTAGAATTAATAATAAGGGGGTATTTTTGTGAAAGAAATTCAGGATGTAGTAATCGTTAGTGCGTGCAGAACGCCAATAGGCAAATTTATGGGCAGTCTCAAAGACTTTCAGGCTGTGGATCTGGCCACTATTGCAGCCAAGGAAGCCATAAAAAGAGCCGCCGTCGATCCGGAAATCATTGACGAAATCGTTATGGGTGAAGTCTATCAGCACATGCAGGGGTCGCTGCCTGCTCGTCAGGTAAGTTTGGCAGCAGGTCTGCCGCTTAGAAGCAACGCCTGTGTGGTGAATCAGAATTGTGCTTCCGGGATGCGTGCCCTTGATATTGCTATTAACCATATTCAACTGGGCAAAACTGAGGTGGGGCTGGTGGTTGGAGTGGAAAGCATGACCAACGCACCTTATATGCTACCCAAAGCCCGTATGGGCTATCGTATGGGGCCGGGCATTATGGAGGATGCCATGCTGCATGATGCGTTATTTGACCGCCTGGTGGAGGGGCACATGGGAACTACCGCCGAAAACGTTGCCGAGAAATATGGCATCACCCGCGAAGAATGCGACCAACTCGCATTGCGCAGCCACCAAAACGCCACCCGAGCCAACCAGGATGGGACATTTGAACGTGAAATCGTACCGGTTGAAATCAAAACCAAAAAGGGCGTTACTTATTTCTCCAAAGATGAGCATATGATTTCCGATGCCAACCTGGAAACCATGGCCAAATTACCCCCGGCTTTTAGAAAAGGTGGAGTGGTTACTGCGGCTAATGCCTCCGGAATCAATGATGCTGCCGCAGCCGTCGTTATCATGTCTAAAGCCAAAGCACTGGAACTGGGAATCAAGCCCTTAATGAAATTAATCAATATCTGCGCTGAAGGAGTAGCTCCTGAAGTCATGGGACTTGGTCCAGCGGTGGCTATTCCCAAATGTTTAAAAGAAGCAGGCATGAAATTCGAAGATGTTGATTACTGGGAGATAAATGAAGCGTTTGCCGCCCAGTGGCTGGGTGTTGGCAGAATGCTGAAAGAGGAATATGGTATTGAAATTGATATGAATAAGGTTAATAGCAATGGATCCGGAATTGGTTTGGGCCATCCGATTGGAGCCACGGCTTTGCGTATCATCGTTTCCCTGTATTACGAACTTGAGAACATCGGCAAGACTGTTGGGGGAGCAGCGCTGTGCGTTGGAACTGGGCCCGCCATGTGCTCACTGTGGACAAGGGATATCTAAGGACCTCTTCTTTGTTTAAGCAGGTGATGGTTACAACGCCATCACCTGACTTTTTTGTGAATGTCCCCAGAGCATAACATATCACCGTCACTGCCTGCATCTGCTGTGATTCAAGTCTTCCTCCGGGGTATAATGTACCTAGGAGGATTTTTACTATGGAAAAAATCGATCTGAAGAAGCAGTATTCCCGCTTATACAATACCCCGCTGGGAAAAAATATCCTGGTCCGGGTGCCGGCCTTCAATTTCCTGATGATAAACGGGCAGGGTGACCCCAACACCTCCCCGGACTATAAAGAGGCTGTCGAAGCCCTTTACTCAGTGTCTTACGCCCTCAAGTTCCAGAGCAAAAAAGAAAGCCCCGATTATACTGTAATGCCCCTGGAAGGATTGTGGTATGGGGCTTCTGAACAGGTTTTTCTTACAGGCGATAAGGATAACTGGCAATGGACTATGATGATAATGCAGCCGCCATTTATTGAAGCGGGCATGGTTGAGCAGGCCAAAGCGGCTGCGGCCAAAAAGAAACCCCTTACGGCGCTGCCCCGGCTGCGCTTCGAATCCTTTGAAGAAGGCCTGGCAGCCCAGGTGATGTATGTCGGTCCTTATTCCGAGGAACATGACACCATAATGAAACTGCACCAATTCATCGGTGAGCAAGGCTACAGCCTGCGGGGGTATCATCATGAAATCTACCTTAACGATCCCCGCAAGACCACCCCTGCCCGGCTTAAGACCATTATCAGGCAGCCGGCAGGTTAAGGATGACCCGGATCGATTTCCAGATATCGCTGTCAGGTAAAGGGCTTTTGCTTTAATGGAATCATATTGGGTTAAAAAGCACGGGGAAGTGTGAAAATGACCGGCGAGGTGAATCACTCTCTACATATCATTCACTGTGATCTGGATGCATTCTACGCCGCGGTGGAACAAAACGACAATCCCTCCCTAGAGGGAAAGCCAGTCATAGTCGGGGGATCTGCCGCCTCGCGGGGGGTCGTTTCCACCTGCTCCTACGAGGCCAGGAAATTCGGAGTACGCTCGGCCATGCCCGCCGCTCAGGCCAGGCGTTTGTGCCCGCAAGGCGTATTTCTGCCGGTGCGCATGGAGCGTTACCTGGAGGTATCCCATCAGGTTTTTGCCATTCTCTCCGATTACACCCCCCTCATGGAACCAATTTCCGTTGACGAGGCTTTTCTTGATATCAGCGGAACTCAAAATCTCTTCGGCAGCCCGGAGGCTATTGGGCGGGAAATCAAACGCCGGGTCAGAAGCGAACTGGGCCTGACTATATCGGTGGGCATTTCTTATAACAAGTTCCTGGCCAAGCTGGCCTCCGACCTGAACAAACCGGACGGTTTGTGCATCATCCCCTATGACCGGGCCCTGGAAATAATAAGACCCCTGCCGGTCACACGGCTCTGGGGGGTGGGTGAAAAGGCCCGGCAAGCCCTGGAGCGGCTGGGGATCAAAACCGTCGGTGATGTACAGGACCTCCCAACCGGTTGGCTTGCAGAACGCATGGGCGCAAGCGGGCAGCATTACTGGGAATTAGCCCGGGGCATCGACACACGCCAGGTCGAAACCCATGAAGAGCGTAAATCCCTGGGCAGGGAGGTCACCTTTCCGGAAGACATTGATGATATGCAGATCCTGCAAAAAAACCTGGCTGCTTTCTCCGCCGAGTTGTGCCGTAAACTGCGCCGCGACAAGCTGTACTGTTCTACAGTAACCCTCAAACTGCGTTACAGCAGCTTTAAAACCATCAACCGCAGCCGGACTATCGCCCCCAGCCATGCTGATGTGGTCATCGGGCAGGTCGCTGATGAACTGCTGCAGAAGAGCTACCGGGGAGATTCTCCCTTACGCCTGATCGGCCTCAGCCTGGGAAAGCTATCATCGGCACCGGATTGGGAGCAGGGCGGCCTCTTCGAAGAATCTGCCCAATATGAAAAGGTGGATATGCTTATGGATCAGATTCGCCGGCGTTTTGGATCCAGGGTCATACAGCGCGGCAATCAGCTCCCAAGCCGGGGTGATGATTAGACCAAATTCCCCGGTGTCATTCGTTTTAGCAATTCAGAACCGCATCGGAATAATGACTCAGGGAAAGCGTTTTCCGGTGTCATTTGTACGCAAATTATTATGTTGGCATTTTTAAAGGATTGTATTATAATGGGGGCAACTCTAAAGTTGAAGCTACTGGTCCCGAGAGGGATAAAGGGAATCAGGTTAAAATCCTGAGCGGTCCCGCCACTGTAACCAGTACGAACCACACATTAGCCACTGAGGAATCGGGAAGGGGTGTGGGGAGGATGATCTGGGAGCCAGTAAACCTGCCAATAGCTTGCGAATAATCAGCCCCGCGGATAGGGTTTGGTTCGCATTTGGACGGTAAAGCTGTAGGCTTCTACTTTTGAGCAAGTAGAAGCCTTTTTTATTGGGAAATATGGAAGCAGGAAGTGAGTCTCGGTGCAGTTCCCACGACTGATGATCGCCGGCGTGCACAGCAGCAGCGGCAAAACCACAGTTTCATTGGGGTTGATGGCAGCTCTGAAGCGGCGCCGGATCAAGGTGCAGCCCTTCAAAGTAGGACCGGATTATATCGACTCCGGTTTGCACAGTCATGCCTGCGGTCGCAGTTCCCACAATCTGGACAGCTGGATGATGCCTCCTCAGGTGATGCAAACTGTATTTGCCAAGAACGCCGCTTCGGCTGAAATATCCATCATTGAAGGGGTGATGGGGCTGTTTGACGGCTACCGGGGGGAGAGGATTGCCGGCAGCAGCGCCGAGGTGGCTTTGATGTTGAACACCCCGGTGGTTCTGGTGGTAAATGTAAAAAGCATGTCGCAGAGCTGTGTGGCGTTGGTTAAAGGCTTTATGGAATACCAGCCCGGGGTAGAAATCAAAGGTATAGTATTGAACCAGGCTTCTCCTTTCCATCGAGAATGGGTGCTCCCCAATCTGGAATCGGAGCTGGGAGTCAAAGTGCTGGGCTGTGTCCCCTGGCAGGAAAGTATATCCATTCCCGAGCGGCATCTGGGTTTGCTGCCCGCCGATGAACATGGGGAATTGGCAGGCCATCTCCATAAAATGGCGGATTTGGTAGAGTCAAATCTGGATATGGAAGCGGTACTGGCCCTGGCCGGGGAAGCCAAGCCTATGGAACTCAGCTGGCAAGCGCCTCAGGTTGAAAAGCGGACTGTTATCGGAGTGGCCAGGGATGCCGCCTTTAGTTTTTACTATCAAGACAGTCTGGACTACCTGTCTGAACTGGGAGCAGAGCTGAAGTATTTCAGCCCCCTGAATGATGCTTCTTTGCCGGAAGTGGATGGGATCTATGTCGGCGGCGGCTTCCCGGAAATGTTTTTATCGCAATTAAGCCGGAATTCCGGCATGCAGAAGGCTCTGCGCCAGGCCCACCGGATGGGCATGCCCATACTGGCGGAGTGCGGCGGGCTGATGTATTTGTCCCGGACCCTGAAGGACTGGGAGGGCAACTCCTGGCCCGGAGTGGGGCTGGTGCCGGGTGAGATCATTATGACCCGGAAGCTGCAGGAACTAGGCTATATTAAGGCTATTGCCCTGAGAGACACAGTAATAGCCGGAAAAGGCGAGGTATTGCGCGGGCACGAGTTTCATTACTCAACCCTGGAGGGTATCAACCCGCAAGACTGTGCTTTCGGACTCGAAGGAGGCATGGGGCGGGGAATAAGCCGGGGCGGATATGCCGAGGGTTCACTGTTGGCTTCATATCTGCATCTGCAGCTGCGGGCCAATCCCAAAGCAGCCCGGCGTTTTGTGGAGGCCTGCGCTGAATATGGAAATAGATAGCAATTGATGGGAATAGATCAAATCTGAGTCTGCTAAAGAGAAATGCTGATACAGGAGGAGGTGGGCTCATTGAAGGCCATGCGCTGGGGTTATTCCACCGGAACTTGTGCTGCCGCTGCCAGCAAAGCCGCTTTGATAAGACTATTGCAGGACAGAGTGGCGGCCTCAGTGAGAGTAGAGCTGCCGGACGGCCATCTGGCGGAAATACCGGTAACCAAATCATGGCGGACTGAATACGGCGCCATCGCCCGGGTCATAAAGGATGCCGGTGATGATCCTGACGTGACCAATGGCATCAGCATTCTGGCGGAGGTGCGATTGCTGCCCGCTGCAGGCATCGTAATCAAAGGGGGCGCGGGAGTGGGGACGGTCACCAAACCGGGTTTATCGGTGCCGGTGGGCGAACCAGCTATAAACCCGGTTCCGCGCAGCATGATCGAACGCGCTCTGCTTCCCCTGCTGCCGCCCGGACAGGGCCTCAAGGTGGTAATATCCGCGCCGGGCGGGCAGCGTCTGGCCAAAAAAACCTTGAATCCACGGCTGGGCATAGAAGGAGGCATATCCATACTAGGCACCTCGGGGCTGGTGCGCCCCATGTCCGAACAGGCTTATCTCGATTCCCTGATCCCGCAGATTAATCAAGCTATGGCTCTGGGCTACCGTACCCTGGTTTTCACTCCCGGGGGTATGGGAGCTCAGCAGATAAGCAAATTAGGGGCCCCGGCTGACGCAGTGGTGCAGACCAGCAACTTCGTGGGGCAGATGCTGGACGCCGCCCTTAAGCGCAAAGTCAGAAGGATACTGCTGTTTGGCCACATCGGCAAATTAATCAAGGTTTCAGCCGGGGTGTTTCAAACCCACAGCAAGGTTGCCGATGCCCGCAGGGAGACCATGGCTGCCCACTTAGCCCTCCTGGGAGCCAGGCGGGAGTTAATCGCAGAGGTGATGAAGGCCAATACCATAGATGCGGTCATACCATTGATCAAAGCAGACCAAATGGAAATGGTCTATCAATACCTGGCTGCAGCCGCCAGCAGTCATTGCCAGCAGCGCTGCCAGGACAAGATTACGGTTGGAACCGCTATGTATGCCCTGGACGGGAGCATTTTGGGCTATGACCTCACTGCCATCAATTTGGGCAGGAGATTGGGATTGAAGTGTAAATAGCTATAGTCCGCCATCCCATAAACAGGCGCCGGGTCACGGGCAGTATAGTTAAGCAACTTGCCCGGGTTTTAGATATTTTCTATAGATTTGGTTAGGAGGAGCTGCAATGGGTAATGTCGTCAAAATAGTAGGGACGGGACCGGGTCACCCGGACCATACAACCCCGAGAGCCTTGCAGGCTATACGCGAAGCCCAGGTCCTGGTAGGAGGCAGGCGGCTGTTAAGGGATTTCGCCCGGCCCCATCAGAAGTGCTGTGTTATTGACAAAAACCTCACTGCAGTTCTGGAGTTTATACTAAACCAAGCTCTGGATAAGAACATCGCTGTATTGGTTTCCGGAGATCCCGGGTTTTTCAGCATTGCCCGCTACCTCAAAACCCGTTTGAACTGGGTTGAATTCGAGTACATACCGGGTATAAGCTCGGTGCAGTACATGTTCGCCAAACTGCAAGAGCCCTGGCAGGAGGTGCCTTTCTACAGCATGCACGGCCGCCAGGTTGAAAACCTGGGCAAATGGGCGGACTCCGCTCCCGTAGTGGCGCTGCTGACCGGCGGGAAGTGGTCGCCGCAGGCTATCGCCCAAAGCCTCCTGGGCCAGATGCGGGATCTGCGGGTGGCGATCGGGCTCAACCTCTCCTACCCTGATGAAAAGGTGTTTTACACCACCCTCACCGCTCTGGCTGAGGATGGCCTAGATTATAAGAATAGTGTGATGGTGATATTCAATGAGAATGGATTTTAACACCCCTGGAATTCCGGATGAAGCTTTTGCCCGGCGGCCCGGCATTCCTAT
Source organism: Syntrophomonas sp. UBA5494 (assembly GCF_002426325.1). Lineage (NCBI taxonomy): Bacteria > Bacillati > Bacillota > Clostridia > Eubacteriales > Syntrophomonadaceae > Syntrophomonas > Syntrophomonas sp. UBA5494. The sequence continues at coordinate 9,371 of NZ_DIPG01000071.1, forward strand.
GACCAAGCAGGAAGTAAGGGCAATATCTCTGGCCAAACTTCAGTTGTTCCCCGGTGCGGTGGTGTATGATATCGGGGCCGGCACCGGTTCCATGGCGATCGAGTGCCGGCGTCTGGTCGAACCGGGGAGGGTTTTTGCCATAGAGTCGAACCCCGAAGCGGTGGATTTGATTAAGCTGAACAGCTATCGCTTTACAGTGCAATTGGATTTGGTCCCGGGTTCAGCCCCCGAGGTGCTTGACATTTTGCCTGAAGCCGACCGGATCTTTATCGGGGGCAGCGGCGGGGATATCGAAGCCATGATAATAGGGTGCGACCGGAAATTGAAGCCGGGGGGTATTTTGGTTATGAATACCGTCACCCTGTACACCGCGCCGCTCGCCTGTCAGGCTTTGGAGCGGCTGGGATATGAGCTGCAAGCGGTACAGGTTAATATCGCTGTCAATGAAAAAAGGGGCCGGGCTCGCATCTGGCAAGCCCGCAATCCGGTCACTATCATCAGCGGGAGAAAGGGGGAGCAGTTTTGAGTTGGGGGAAATTCTACGGTATCGGGGTGGGACCGGGAGATCCGGAACTATTGACCCTGAAGGCTAAGCGCATCCTGGAACAGACCGAGCTGCTGTTCGTTCCCAAATCCCGGCTGGAAAAGCGCAGTGTGGCCCTATCCATTGTTGGCCAGGCCATTGATAAACAATGGCGGACAGTAGATCTTTTAATGCCGATGATAGACGATGAAAAACTTCTTAATCAGCACTGGCGGGAGGCCGCCCAGGCAATAATGCAGCACCTCTCCAAGGGGATTGACGGGGCATTCATCACCCTGGGCGATCCCACCCTTTACAGCACTTTCACTTATCTCTTAAAGCAACTGAAGGAACTGGCCCCTGAAATAAAAGTGGAGATTGTACCCGGTATCAGTGCGGTTAACGCTATATCAGCCACTCTGCAGCAGCCCCTGGCGGAAGGGGAGGAAAACCTGATCATCATCCCGGCTCTGCAGGATCAGGAAACCCTGGCCGGGCTGACCGAACAGTTTGACAATATCGTACTTATGAAGGCCGGGCGGCAGATAGACAAGATTTGTGCGGTTCTGGAGGATCGAGGTCAGGATAAACAAGCCTGCCTGGTCAGCCGCTGCGGTTTTGAGGATGTATCCGTCCACCATGATGTTTTCGCCTTAACAGGCCAGAAGCTGGATTACCTGTCTACAGTGATTATTAAGAAAAAGGGAGGTGACAGTCAGTGATTTGGTTTGTGGGAGCAGGGTCCGGCGACCCGGAACTGCTTACTTTGAAGGGTTACAGACTGCTCAAGCAAGCGGATCTGGTGGTTTACGCCGGTTCACTGGTCAATGAAGCGCTATTGCAGTATGCGCGCCCCGAAGCTCGTCTGGTCAACAGCGCCCCCCTCAACCTGGAGGAGATCGTTGAGGTGATGGTTAAGGCCTACCGCCGCGGAGAACAGGTGGTGCGCCTCCATACCGGCGATCCCAGTTTGTACGGGGCCATCGGCGAGCAAATGGAATTGTTGGATAAAGCCAACATCCCTTATAGTGTAGTTCCCGGGGTCAGTTCCTTCTTGGCGGCAGCCGCCAGCTTGGAGAAGGAATATACCATCCCCGACGGCACTCAAACAGTGATTATAACCCGCATGGAAGGCCGTACTCCGGTGCCGGAGCGGGAACAGATGCGGCTTCTGGCCCAGCATCGATCTTCCATGGCCATATTCCTGTCGGTGGGTTTGATCGAGCAGGTGGTTAAGGAATTACTGGAGCATTATCCGCCTGACACCCCGGCAGCCGTGGTGGAGAAGGCCTCCTGGCCGGAAGAGCGTGTTCTTACCGGCCAACTGCAGGAAGTAGCCGGTCTGGTCGCCCAGGCGGGGATCAAGAAAACCGCCTTGATTCTGGTGGGGGAATTTCTGCGCCAGAGCGGAAAGTCCAAATTGTATGATCGGGATTTCAGCCATGAATACAGGTAATCAGCCAGATTCGTCTATAGCCATATTGTGCCTGACCAGGAACGGCGCCAGGCAGGGTCATAAACTGGCCGCCCGGATGCCCGGAAGCCATTTATTCTTGCCGGACCGGTTGCGCAAAGAGAGCGAAGCGGGTTCACAAGCGAAATTTTTTGATGATTTTGCGGCCTGTTTCAGCAGGGTCTTTCGGAACTATGCCGGGATGATCTGTATTATGGCCAGCGGTATCGTGGTACGCAGTTTGGGCGGGCTGATGACCTCGAAATACAAAGACCCCGCAGTTGTGGTGGTGGACGAAAAAGGGCGCTACGCCATCAGCCTTTTGTCGGGGCACCAGGGAGGCGCCAACAGTCTGGCTAAAATGGCCGCCGCATACCTGGGGGGGCAGGCGGTGATCACCACCGCTACCGATGTGAACGGCAAGCCGGCAGTGGATATGATGGCCCGGGATATCGATGCGCTTATTAAGCCCCCGGGTAATATAAAGCTTATAAACCGCGCCCTGGCAGAGGGGGAAACGGTCTATCTATACAGCCCCTGGCCGCTAAACCCCGAATGGGGCCAGGGTTTTGTTTCCCGCCCCTGGCGTAATGCCACCGGGGGCCTAAACGGCATCGAAACAGATAGGATACAGGCCCCGGCGGTAGTCTTGGATTGCCGTTACAGTCCGCGGAACTCAGATGAATTGATTTTTCTGCTGCCCCGTAATCTGCATCTGGGGATTGGATGCCGCAAGGGGGTGGACTATGAACAGCTCAAACTGGCAGTGCGAACCGTTTTAGACGTCTTTTGTATCGACAAAGGCTGCATCGTCAGCCTGGCCAGCATAGATATAAAAGCACGGGAAGCCGCCTTGTTGCGGCTGGCCCGGGAGCTTCAGCTCCCCTTGCGGTTGTTCGCCAGAGAGGAACTGGCTGTACTGGAAGGCTCTTTTGAGGGCTCAGAATGGGTAAAGCAAAATATAGGAGTTGATGGTGTATGCGAACCGGCGGCTCGACTGGCAGCCAAAACGGGAACAACAATTGTTCCCAAACAGAAAATCGGCCCGGTGACCATCAGTGTGGCCATGGAAAAATCCTGGTGGTGGGATTGGGACCAGGCGGATCAGACTTCCTGACACCCAGGGCCCAAGCAGCCCTGGATGAAGCTCAGGTAATCATCGGCTATAAGACTTACCTGGGTTTTATCAAAGATCTCCTCGGGGATAAACAGGTTATTGGTTCGGGAATGCGCAAGGAGATCGACCGGGCCCGCCAAGCTGTGCAATTGGCCCGGCAAGGCCAGGTGGTGGCGGTGGTCAGCAGCGGGGATCCGGGTGTTTACGGTATGGCAGGCATTATCCTGGAATTGGCCGCCGACTCCGTCCCGGTAGAGGTGGTTCCGGGGGTCACTGCCGCTACATCTGCGGCAGCAGTCCTGGGCGCTCCGCTGATGCATGACTTTGCCGTTATAAGCCTGAGCGACCTCCTGACCCCGTGGGAAACCATTGCCCGGCGCCTGCAGGCGGCGGCCCAGGCTGACTTTATTATCGTCTTATACAATCCTAAAAGCAAAGGCCGTGAGACTCAGATTGCCCGGGCCAGAGACATTATTCTGGCCCATCGCCATCCGCAAACCCCGGTGGGCATTGTGCGCAATGCCAAACGCGGCGGAGAACAAAAGGTTCTCGCCATTCTGGGAAATATGCTTAACGAAGATATCGATATGTTTTCCACCGTGGTGATCGGCAATTCACAGACGCGCATCGAGCATGGCTATATGGTGACTCCCAGGGGGTATAGCATATGATCCTGGTTCTGGCCGGCACCAGCGAAGGCCGTCAGGCCGCCCTGGCTTTACAGGACAACGGGTATAAAATACTGGTTTCGGTGACCAGTTCGTATGGACGGGAATTGATGCTCAAAAGCGGGGTCAAACCGGTTCGTCAGGGGGACCTGGAGATGCCGGCCTTGTTAGACTTGCTCCGGGAAGGCGGCTTTGACATGATTGTAGATGCAACCCATCCTTATGCCACGGCTATCAGCGTTTATGCCATGGAAGCGGCCCGGCTGCTGGGAATAGACTACTTGCGCCTGGAGAGACCGGCCACAGCCCTGCCAGAAGATGTTGATGTCATAGATAGTCTGGAGAAATTGCCTGACTGGCTTTATCCCGGCTGCAGGGTGATGTCGACTATAGGCAGCAAGCATTTGCCGCTTTTATGGGAATTGGCCACAGCCAGCCAGGCCCAGTTGATAGCGCGGTTTCTGCCTTCCAGCCAGGTGGTGCAAAGCTGTGAATACCTGGGGATGTCCCCCGAGCAAATGATAGCCATGAAGGGGCCTTTTTCTGTGGATATGAACCGGGCTCTTTTCGAAAAATACCGGGTTCATCTGGTTTTAAGCAAGGAGAGCGGCGCCGAGGGCGGTTTTGCAGAAAAGTACCTGGCGGCCCGGGAATTGTCTATTCCCCTGTTGGTGTGGAACCGGCCGCATCTGGATTACCCCCGGGTCTTCAACCGCATGCCTGAGCTAGTTGAATACATAAAAACAACGAAAGGGTGCTTATCATGAAAAGTGGTGTGGTTTTAATCGCCCACGGCAGTCGCCGTGAGGAGGCCAATGCAGAAATCCGGACCCTGGCCCGGCAGGTGCAGGAGGCGGACCGCTTCGGGCTGTACGAGGTGGCCTTTATGCAATTTGGCAGCCCGGATCTGAAAGAAGCGGTGGCCAGGCTGGCGGCACAGGAAGTGGAACGCATCGTGGTAATGCCCTTGTTCTTGATCACCGGTAATCACGTTACTCAGGACATTCCCGCGGAGCTGGAAGACCTGAAACCACAGTATCCCGGCCTGGAATTAGTCATGGCCCGCCATTTTGCGGCCCATCCGGCTCTGGTCCAGATCATACAGGACAGGATCGGGGAGGCCTTTATAGAAGGGGAGGCGACCCGGGCATGAATATTATCTGGAATCCGCGCGAAATCGAAAACCGCAGTATGGAAATCATCGAGAGCTACCTTGACGGCTATGAATTCGGTCCGATCGAAAAACAGATAGTCAAACGGGTTATTCATACTACCGGCGATCCCGACATAGTAAAATACCTGCGCTTTCATCCCCGGGCCATCGAGGCAGGTCTTTCCGCATTAGAGGGCGGAGCCCACGTATTTACCGATGTCAACATGCTTAAATCAGGAATCAACGCCGCCCGGTTGGAAAGCTGCGGCGGGCAGGTATTATGCTTAATCAGCGAGCCCGCGACCATTGCTAACAGCAAAGCTTGGGAAATCACCCGGGCGGCTGCGGCCATGCGCCAGTTCGGGCCCCGCTTGAATGGGGCTATTGTGGCCATCGGCAATGCCCCCACAGCCCTTTTCGAAGTTTTGGATCTGGTTGAACAGGGGATATGCCGCCCCGCCCTGGTGGTAGGCACCCCGGTGGGCTTTGTAGGGGCCGCCGAATCCAAGGAGATGCTGGTCGGCCAGGACTTGATACCTTATATCAGCCTCCTGGGGACCCGGGGAGGCAGCCCCATTGCGGTCAGCATTGTCAACGCTTTACTCTACAGTGAAGGGGCTTAAATATGCTGGAATCGATAATGGTCTTGGGAGGCGGCAGCAGCGGCAAGAGTGTATTTGCCGAAGATCTGGCCCGGGAAATGGAATCCTTTTATAACTGTGATGTATTCTACCTGGCTACTGGCATTGGCTGTGATCAGGAATTTGCCGCCCGGATTAAGAAACATCAACAGCGCCGCCCCGGGCACTGGCACACCGTGGAGGAACCGCGCCGTCTGGCTCGGGCCTTGCGGAGCTGGAAGCATCAGCCCAGCGTTGTGCTGGTAGATTGTATTGGCACCTGGACCGCCAATCTCATCTACGGCGAGGATTGGCAGGAGAGCCGGCCCTGGTCGGCGGAGCGGGAAGAGGCCTGTTTGCAGGAGGTAAGGGACTTTATCGCCGCCTGGTCCGGTCTGTCGGGAGCGCTGATCCTGGTGGCCGATGAAGTAGGGATGGGTATTGTGCCGGAGTATCCGGATGCTCGTATCTTCAGGGATCTAAACGGCAGAATCAATCAGATGCTGGCGGCAGCGGCGGAGCAGGTCTATTTTGTCACCGCCGGGATAGCCAACCGTATCAAGGGAGGGGGAGCAAGGTGAAAAGACACCAGGCCATAATGGTGCAGGGCACTTCTTCAAATGTAGGCAAAAGCATGTTGTGCACCGCTTTATGCCGCATATTCGTTCAGGACGGCTACAAGACCGCACCGTTTAAGGCCCAGAATATGGCGTTGAATTCCACGGTCACTCCCGATGGAGGCGAAATCGGCCGGGCTCAGGGAGCTCAGGCAGAAGCGGCCGGGTTGGCTCCCAGCGTGCTCATGAACCCCATACTCATCAAACCCAAGCAGGACAGCGAGGCCCAGATCATCACCCTGGGGGTGCCTTATGCCGATATGTCGGCCACAGCCTATCGCCGCGATTTTCTGCCGGGAGCGGTGTCGATCGTCAGGGATTGTATAAAGCAGCTTAAAGAGCAGTATGAGATTCTAGTGATAGAAGGGGCCGGCAGTCCGGCCGAAATCAACCTCAAGGATCGCGATATCGTTAACATGAAGACCGCCGAATTGGCTGACGCTCCGGTTTTGATGGCGGCTGACATTGACCGCGGCGGGGTGTTCGCTTCCCTGATCGGCACCCTGGAGCTATTGGAGCCCCATGAAAGGCAGCGGGTGAAGGGTTTTATCATCAATAAATTCCGCGGCGATATCAGCCTGCTGCAGTCCGGCCTGGATTTTCTTTCGCAACGCACCGGCATCCCGGTTCTGGGCGTGGTGCCGTATGTTCATGATCATGGCATCGATGAAGAAGACTCGGTGTGTCTTAGCGAGAAGAATGGATGGGGAGCGGAACAGGCCCCGATCCGGGTGGCAGTCATGCAGCTGCCTCGCATCTCCAATTTTACTGATATAAATGCATTTATAGGACTGCCTGACACCCGCATCCATTATGTTCGTCCCGGAGAGGCCCTCGGTCAGGCCGATCTTATCATTATCCCCGGCACCAAGAACTCTATCCTGGATATGCTCTATTTGCAGGAAAAGGGTTATGATCAGGAAATCCGCTGCTTGGCTGAAGAAGGCGCTTATGTGGCCGGTATCTGCGGCGGTTTTCAGATGCTGGGACAGGAGCTTTTGGATCCGGACGGCACTGAAGCCGGGATCGGATCCCTGCCCGGGCTGGGCCTCCTGCCCGTGAGCACTCTGTTCGGCCCCCAAAAGAGCACCCATCAAGCCCGGGCGAAGATTGTCAGCAAGCAGGGCTTGTGGCAGCATTTGTGCGGGCAGGAAGTAGAAGGCTACGAGATTCATATGGGACAGAGCGCCCTCATCGGGGCAGGCTGCGCTCTAACCCACATTTTTACCCGCTCCGGAGAAAAATGCAGTGTGTGGGACGGGGCCTGCAGCGACAGCGGGCGGGTGTTCGGCACCTATCTGCACGGCATCTTTGACAACCCGGCGGTTATGCTGGGCGTTATGAACGACATCCGCAAGAAAAAGGGATTTCCCGCTCTGCACAGTGAGGATCTGCCCATGACGCAGAGGCAGCACAAATATGATCAATGGGCCGATCTGGTGCGGGCTAGTTTGGATATGGACAAGGTATACCGGATTATGGGGTGGGGAGAGGCTTGAGATGGAATGGATTATCTTGACAGCAGTCTTATTAGACCTTCTGATCGGAGACCCGCGCGGAGTACCCCATCCGGTGATATGGATAGGCCGGGCCATACGCCGATGTGAAACGGCGGTGCGCAGCTTTGCGGCCAGCCCCGCAGCCTTGAAGCTGGGGGGGGGCTTGATGGTCCTGGCGGTGGTTCTGGGAACCTACCTGATCACCTGGGGAATCATAACCCTGGCCTATCTGGCGCATCCCTATGTGGGTGCGGCCGCAAGCATTCTGCTCATGAGTCAGACCCTGGCCATCAACAGCCTCTATCGACATGCCCGGGAGGTTTTGCGCCCCTTGAAAGAAGGCCGTTTAGAACCGGCCCGCCAAGCCCTGGCTATGATTGTAGGCCGGGATACCGAGCACCTGGACGAAGCCCAGCTGGTCCGCGGAGTGGTGGAAACGGTTTCGGAAAACACTGTCGACGGCATCACCGCGCCGCTGTTCTATGGTTTTTTGGGCGGACCGGCCCTGGCTATGGCATATAAAGCCGTCAATACCCTGGATTCTATGGTAGGCTACAAAAATGAAAAATATCGCTATCTGGGCTGGGCCGGGGCTCGATTGGACGATGTGGCCAATTATATTCCGGCCCGGCTGACCGGCTTGCTGTATCTACCCCTGGCCCCGTTTACCCGGGGCGGTTTTTCCGGGGTGGTTAAAACCATATGGCGCGACGCGCCCCGGCATCCCAGCCCCAACAGCGGCATTCCCGAAGCGGCCGTAGCCGGGGCGCTGGGGATACAGCTGGGAGGCCTCAATTATTACGGCGGCATTGCCTCACCGCGGGCGGTAATGGGTCAGCCCCTTCATCCGATGCAAATAGATCACATCAAGCAAAGCCTTAGCATCATGCTCCTGGTAAGTGCAGAGGCGGTAGTCCTGGGAGTTCTGTTATCCCGCTGGTGGGGTTAGACAGTTCAGAGTAGGAGGCGTTATGGGCAGTCAACATTTATGCAAACCGGTTCATGGCGGCGATGTGTGGAAAGCCGCCCAGAGGTGGGGGATAGCGCTTGACGAGATCCTGGATTTCAGCGCCAACATCAACCCTCTGGGACCGTCGCCGCAAGCCCTGGAGGCAATTGAAAGCAATATCTCACAGCTGACTCACTATCCCGAACCGTGCGGCGATTCCTGTAAACTGGCCCTGGCTCAGCACCTGGGGGTGGATAAGGCCAATTTGGTCCTGGGCAACGGCGGTTCGGAATTAATCTACCTTCTGGGAAGGATGTTTTATAAAGGGCGGCTCTTGTTGTTGGCCCCCTGTTTTTCCGAATACGGAGAAGGCCTGGAAAACCCGCGGGTGGTTAGAATTGCCCTGGATGCCGATAAACAGTTTAGGCTGCCTTTGCCAGAGATCAGGGAGGCCCTGCAGCTCGGTGACCTGATATTTATCGGTAATCCCAATAACCCCACCGGCAATCTTTTTAAACCGCAGGAATTGCTGGAGTTGGCCGCTTATGTGCAGGACGTCCGGGGAGTTATAGTGGTTGATGAGGCCTTTCTGGATTTCGCCGGCCGGGAACTCTCCATAAGCCAGGAGGTGGAGCACAATCCCCACCTTGTAGTGGTGGGATCCTTAACCAAATTTTTTGCTATTCCCGGCCTGCGTCTGGGTTATGCGGCAGCCTGTGCAGAACATATCAAACGCATGGAGTTTTTGCTCCCCACCTGGCGGATCAACACCCTGGCTCTGGCGGCCGGGCGGGCTTCGCTGGCTGATGTGGCTTATATGGAAAAGACCATCGCCTTTGTCAATCAGGAAAGGCAGTTATTCATAGAACGGCTGCAAGAGCTGCCGTTTTTGCAGGTATTCCCCGGGGTAAGCAACTTCCTGCTCATCGACGCGGAAAAAAGCGGCCTTACGGCAGACGAGTGGCAGGAGCGCCTGGGTCCCCGCGGTATTTTAATCCGCAACTGCTCGAATTTCGCAAACCTATCCCCATATTACTTCCGCATCGCCGTAAAAGGCCGCGATCAAAACCTGCGCCTCGTAGAGGCCTTGAAACAGGTCAAGTGAAGTAACTTTATTAAATGCCAGGTTTTTGAAAAAGGTTTTAATTTGCGTACCAAAAAAGATTGAAATATTTGCCCAAAACCGATAAAATAAGACTTAACTAAATAACAGTGAAGAATGACACAGGGAAGATGGTGAAAATCCATCACGGTGCCGCCACTGTAATGGGGAGCCTTTTACTGAATGCCACTGGATGAAGATCTGGGAAGGCGTAAAAGGCGATGAACCTCAGTCAGGAAACCTGCTGCATTCTATTTAGTCTACATTAGCCCACGGTGCATGGGTGTGTACGATGGTCGTGAACCACAACCCTGTATCATACGGTACAGGGTTTTTATATTGAATAAACATAGGGCGCCTTTTCCTGAGGGAAACGGCTGAAAAGACAATCGGTGCCAAACCGAGCCAATGACTGTATTGGGAGAGTGTCTGCCAGATCTGGCGACACGATGATACCTGAGCCAGTAAGCAGCCTGTTCTTGCTGTCACCGCCAAGGTGAGGTTTCAAGATGTGCTGCTATTTTTTATGCCTGTAAGCAGGGAGGGAAATGGGTTGATTATGCTGGTCGCAGGAATTAAAGAAGCCCCCGAGATCATGGCACAGATTATTGAATGCGGTTGTCAGGTGGTTGTTTATCCAACCAATTCTTCCTGCCGTCACCACATTATCGACGCCGGACTGGGATGTCATCTCCTGCCTGATCATAACCTGGATTTGATGCAGTTTGTTAATGACCAAGAGGTGAAAATAGTGATTGACGCCAGCTCCGAGAGCAGCAGCGGCCTTTTCGAAGCCATAAACCAGATCACCCCCGCACCTCGATATATCCGCTATTACCGGGAGGAATTGGAACTGCCTGTTTCGCCGTTATTGTTCACGGTATATTCATTTGCAGATGCGGTGGACAAATTAGTTGAAATCGGCGCCAGAAATGTATTCTTAACTACCGGGAGCTATTGCCTGGACAGCTTCTGCAATGACTCCCGCCTGCAGGGGACCCGGTTTGTAGTCCGCGTACTGCCGGACTGGAAAATAGTAAAGAAATGCCAGGATATTGGAATTCCTATCCATGATATCGTGGCCATGCAAGGCCCCTTTTCCCGCAAAATTAACAAAACATTATTCAAGACTTATAATGCGGATGTCGTGGTGACGCGGGACAGCGGCAAAATGGGCGGCGCAGACACCAAAATCTCGGCCGCCCTGGATCTTAATCTGACTATTGTTGTCATCAAAAGAAAGACCTCGCAACAATATCCTACCGCCTGCGGGATAAAGCAGTTAATGGATTTAATACAGCGATAGGGGGGAATAGACTTAATTGATTTGCCTGATATAGCTGATTAAAAGAGTGAACTGATCGTAACCAGGAAGGAGGTTAACTATCTTGTTATCATTCGGAATGCACATAATGGAAGGATTCTTACCGCTGCCCTGGGCTGTGGCCTGGTTTGTCTTAATGCTGCCTTTTCTTTACCTGAGCATCAGAAAAACCCGGCAATTGGTGGCCCAAAACCCCAGAGCCATGCTGTTGTTAGCCTTTGCGGGCGCCTTTACTTTCGTGCTTTCGGCACTAAAACTGCCATCTGTCACCGGCAGTTGCTCCCATCCTACCGGGGTGGCCCTGGGAGCCATTCTTTTCGGGCCTGCCGTAATGGTGCTTATCGGCCTGATCGTTTTATTATTCCAGGCCCTTCTTTTGGCCCATGGCGGGTTGACCACTCTTGGCGCCAATGTCATGTCTATGGCAATCGTAGGCCCGCTAGTGACTTACGGCGTTTACGCCCTCCTAAAAAAGACCAGGCTGCCCCACTGGGCTGCAGTACTCATTGGGGCGGCGCTGGGAAGTCTTGCCACCTACTGCGTTACTGCCCTGCAATTAGCTTTAGCCTACCCGGGAGGTCCCGACGGTTTTTATGGGGCTTTGATCAAATTCACCGGCATTTTTGCAGTGACACAGGTACCTATCGCTATAATAGAAGGCATATTGACCGTATTAGTGGTGGATTTGTTATATGCGTACAACCGGCAGGAAGTGGAAAGCCTGCGTGACATGAGCATCGGAGGTGAGCAGGCGTGAAGAGAAATCTTATATTGATCGCCATCATGTTGTGTCTGGTAGTCTACGCCTTATATAGTAATCAAGGCGCAGAGTTTGGCGGAGCCGACGGGCAGGCCGAGGGTGTCATCGAAGAAATCAATCCCGGCTATGAACCCTGGTTCAACCCAATATGGGAGCCTCCCAGCGGAGAAATCGAATCCCTGCTGTTCGCCTTGCAAGCGGCCCTGGGGACAGGATTCATATGTTACTATCTGGGCTACAGCATAGGCAGGAGTAAAGGCAGGGCTCAGGCATGAACAGCATAGACCAGGCCGCCTACAATTCTCCCTGGTACCTGCTGCATCCGGCTGTTAAGCTTGGTCTGACCCTGGCCATCCTGGTAGTGGTTCTGGCACTTGATTCCAGAACCATTTCCTGTCTGGTAATCCTGGCAATATTCGCCCTGCTGGTGGGGAAAGCCAGGGTCTCCTGGCGCTTATATCTTGGTTTAATGGCAATTCCCCTGGTGTTCCTGACGGTGGGTTGCGTGAGCGTGGCCATAACCAACAGCACGCTTTCAACTGGTATCTGGCCGGGGGTTTATGCCGGAGGCATGTGGTGGGGCGTTTCCCCCCAGTCTTTACAGGAGGCTATAAACCTGCTTTTGCGCAGTCTGGCCTGTGTAAGTGCCATGTATCTGCTGGCCTTGACTACGCCAGTGGTGCAGCTGGTTTACGTGCTGCGCTTGTTCAAGCTTCCCGGTGTGGCAGTCGATCTGATGGGATTAATCTATATGAATATCTTTATCTTTCTGCAAACCGCCCAGGACATCTACGTGGCCCAACAGTCCCGCTGCGGCTACCGGGGTTTTGCCGGACATTTAACTTCACTGACCGCCTTGCTCAGCAACCTTTTTATCAAGAACCTGCAGAGAAGCAACGCCTGTTATGACGCTTTGCTGGCGCGCGGATTCAAGGGCAGCCTGCAGGTTTTGGATGAACAGTATATTGTGCGGCCTCTGCATCTGGCTCTAAGCGGCATGTTTATAGCCAGTCTGATTTTGATCCATAGTTACGGGGGATGGATATGCACTCTGATTTAATAGCTGCCGAAAACCTGGCCTATAATTATCAGGACGGCACCAGGGCCTTGGACGGGGTGACCCTCTCCCTGCCCCACAATGCGAAAGCGGCGATTCTAGGTCCGAACGGGGCTGGCAAATCAACCTTGTTCCTTCACTTCAACGGTTTGCTGCGCCCGCATTCAGGCCTGGTTTACTATAAAGGCAAAGCTCTGCAGTACCATACAAAGGCGCTGCAGGTATTGCGCCGGGAGGTGGGAATAGTATTTCAAAACCCGGATAATCAATTGTTTTCCTCCAGCGTTTTTCAGGACATCTCTTTTGGCCTGATGAATCAGGGATGCAACCCGGCCGAAGCCCGGCGCAGAGTGGAGGAAGTAGGGAGCAAGCTGGGCATCGAGCCCCTTTTCTCCAAACCCACCCATTTTCTAAGCGTAGGCCAAAAGAAAATGGTGGCTTTGGCCGGCGTTTTGGTTATGGAGCCAGAATTGATTATCTGTGATGAGCCTACCGCAGGACTGGATCCCGGCAATGCGGAGCGCTTCATGCGGGTTCTGGATGAGCTGCACCGGCAGGGCAAGGCCATGGTGATCTCCACCCACGATGTCAACCTGGCCTACCAGTGGGCCGATGTAGTGTGGTTGTTAAATAAAGGAAAAGTCCTGGCCCAGGGTTCCCCTGTAGAGGTTTTTTCTCAGAGAGAAGTTTTAAAAGCCGCCCGGCTGGAGACCCCCTGGCTTTTGGAAACCTGGCAAGAGATGGCCGCACTCGGTCTGGCCTCACCCAACCTGCCCCCCCGCAGCAAATCCCAGTTCCGCCAGACGCTGATCAAACCCTAAAAACCCCGCGCACAGTAATATAAATATAAAAGGACCCTCCCCCTGTAACAGTAATAAGGGGAAGGGTTCTGTTTACTCGATCAGGACTGGGTTATGTTGCTGATTGCGGCACTGAAGCCGGGGTAGAAGTTCTTCTGCAGGGACTTTCTCAGTTCGCCGCGCAGGTCGGGATGGGCGATCTCTATCAAAGCCAGAGCCCGCTGACGGCGGCTTTTGTTTCTCAAGTCGGCCACTCCATACTCCGTGACCACATACTGAGCGTAGGTGCGCGGAACCGTCACCGGAGTGCCCGGGGGAAGCTCAGGCAGGATCGATGATGACAGGCTGCCGTCCGCCTGTTGGCGCGCTGACGACAGCAAAGTGACGCCTTTGCCGCCCTCTGACCAGTAAGAGCCCAGCATGAAGTCCAGCTGCCCTCCGCCCCCGCTAATCATACGGTGTCCCCAGCCTTCGGAGCTGATCTGGCCGCTTAGGTCCATCATGACGGCCATATTTATAGCCACCAGGTTGGGGTATTGAGCCAATTCAACGGGATTGTTGGTGTAGGAGGAGGGATAGAATTCACAGGAAGGATTTTCACTGATGTAATCATAAAGCTCCTGGTCCCCCATACAGATGGTGGCCAGTGTGACCCCGCGATGCCGAGGTTTTCTGGCATTGGTTACGATGCCCTGTTCCACCAGCTTGTTCAGCCCTATAGGGAACATTTCAGTGGTGATACCCAGGTCATGTTTGCCTTCCAGGCCGCACACCACCGCTTCTGAAATGCCGCCGATCCCCATCTGAATAGTGTCGCCGTCATTAATCAGGTCCAGCACGTATCCGGCGATAGTCTTCTCCATTTCGGTCGGCTGACTGCGGGAAAAGATGGGTATAGGGCTGTTGTGTTCGATAAAACAGTCGAATTCGGATACATGCATCCAGTTGTCGCCCAGTACTATGGGCATATTCTCGTTGACCTCGGCGATGGCCAGGCGGAGTTTGCCCGAGGCCTTGCCCTTGCGGACGGTCTCCATGGTGTAAAAATTGGTCAGGCCAAGATTGACGTACCCCTTACTGTTTGGCGGTGTGATCATGACTATGTAGACATCGGAGTTGGCTGCCATCTTATCTCCAAAATCGTGGGCGGTTATTGGTAAAAAATCTGGTATGAGGGTAGAATGAATCCTGCGGATGGTGCTGATGCCAAAGGCCGGGCAATAATCGATCCTGCCCAGTAAATTCCCCATGAACCCGGGGTCGTACAAGCGGTTGGGCCGCAACTGCACTGCATCCGCGATCACAACCCCGGTAAGTTCTTCATGGCGATTCAGAATGGCCTCATACATAGGCGGGGTGCAAGCCCCAACACCAAGGGCAATGCCTACAAAATCCCCGGATTGAACCCTGCCCGCAGCCTCTTCGAAAGAGGCCTGATTCTTGCGATAATGCTCCTCCCAAACTGACATTTACTATACCCCTCCTTATAATATGCGGTAACGCCGCTATTCCTTGTTTATCTATACAGGATATACTGGCATTCTCTATAAGCGTATTCCGCTTTTTGGATTATTTTTCCTTCTTTCCGCCGACAGAATGTTGGGATGCTAAATACATTTATTGACATCTGCTATAATATTTTTAGTTGGAAGATAATAAAGTAACTTTATACTACAGGCCAGAGGCAGCCATAATAATTTTTCAAGGAAGCCAGCAGTGATATGGGTCGTTTACGCGTATGGAATGCGCTCCGCAAAACAAAATCTGACCGGCCCCCCAAAGGGGAGATGGTGATTGAGGATGCTTTCCTCCGGGAGGCCGGGCTGTCCAGAGAAGCCCTGCTGGAGGAACTGCAGGCTGATTTAGTAAGCCTGCCCGTCGATTTTCGATCCAATATAGACTGGTCTTATTGGTCCGGAAAGGACTATTTTACCTTCGCCTTAATCAACGGACCTTTTAATACTTTGATCGAATCACTGGGATGGGTTCGGGCCTCGGAGTGGATAGTGCATAAGCCCAGCATCAGCCGGGGGTTCATGGGCAATTATCTGGAAAGTATCTATAAAGCGGTCGCCGGTGCGTTGGAGGGGGGCTGCGAGGGGCTTATTCTGGGAGATGATCTGGCTGGGAAAAGCGGTCTCCTGGTAGATCCGGCTTACTTGTGCAAGTATTATTTTCCTGAATTGCGGTGCTGGCTGAAGAAAATGCAGGTGTCAGACATCCCCATACTGTTTCATTCCGACGGCGATGTCACAGGGATAATCCCCGATCTGGCCCGGGCGGGGTTCTGGGGCATACACGGCCTGCAACCGGATGCCGGTATGAACCCCGGTGTTGTTCCGCCTGAAATGATTAAGACCTGGGTGTGGTGGGGCAATTTGCAGTTTGAAGGGCCACTGGGCTTGAAAGACCCTTTTCAGCTCAAATCGGAAGCCACCAAGCTGTGCCGGGATTGGGGCCGGGCTCCCGGTTACATCCTGGGCTCCTGCGGGGGCCTCTATCCCGGACTTCCCCTGGAACTGGCAAGAGCCGCCTACCGGACATAAATTGTCAGGGGTATGAAGTTGATACACTACAGAGAGTAGGTCGATATCCTCGTGCCCCTGACACCAATAAACCGTAGTCAGTAATTTATTTCTCAGGCCACAAATCCTTATCCCACTTTTCGGCATGGGAGGCAGGCTCATTGCGCAGCAAAGCGGCAAAAGCCTCCACTGCTTTTAAAGCGTCGCCAAGCGGATAGTAGAAAGCATTCCAGTTTTCACTGTCCTCACCGTCATGGTTGGGGATGATCCAATCAAAATGCCAGGCCAGCTCCAATTCCAGAGGCGCGCTGCCGGCCCGCTTCTCGATGTTTTCCAGATCCTTAAGAGAGAGGATGCCCTTTTGTCTCTGGGTGCGGCGCAAGAGTTTACGGCGCATCATATCCACCAGCGTTTCCCTTACCCTGACGCCGCGGTTCTGCAGCCAGATGATCTCCGCCTTGGAAAGCGGGGACAAAAACACCCGCAAGATATGCACCTCCGCCATCGCGGGGAGACTCCAAATGGCTTGGGGAACGTAAGGATTGCCCTCGAAAAGCACATCCTGACCGTTATCCAGGACGCTGAACAGCTCCCGGGTATCCAGGCCTTGCAGATCGCCGCGAACCTCCAAAAGCATAAAATCATCGCCTTCACTTAAGCGCT
This sequence comes from Syntrophomonas sp. UBA5494, assembly GCF_002426325.1. Taxonomy (NCBI): domain Bacteria; kingdom Bacillati; phylum Bacillota; class Clostridia; order Eubacteriales; family Syntrophomonadaceae; genus Syntrophomonas; species Syntrophomonas sp. UBA5494. The sequence continues at coordinate 26,201 of NZ_DIPG01000071.1, forward strand.
CCATTTCTTCGTGACTGCGGAAATAGTAGTCTACCCCTTCGTTTTCACCCGGACGCGGGCTGCGGGTATTATACATCACCAGCTTGCGAAGTTTGGCCTCCTGGGCAGGGTACATCAATTTAAGGGCGTTGCACAGCGGCCCTTTGCCTGCGCAGGACGGCCCGCCCAGCAATACCAAACGGCCTCGATCTGACATAAATCCCCCTCCTTTTTATGTCTATCCCTGCAAAATTCGGCGTTTCAATAGCCATATCCTGCTTATATAGGAATCTGCATGCTGTGTCAATGCTTGTGGTGAGGAGTGGTACTTGAACATAAAACTTGACTGTCAGGGCTGCGATGATTCTTATATGCATCGCATAGTGACAGGGGGGAAACTTATCCCTGGTCATTTTCAGGAGCGAAGGCGGGAAACGCCGCTATGCCGGCGCCCGGCTCATTGCCGGGCAAGGTGGTTGTGATTACTGAATGAATCAAAAAATGACACCAGGAAAATGCCCCCGTGTGTCGGGGAGGGAAATGTTTACTGCAATTACTTGATGATACGCCCTTGTTTTTGTTCCCCTGTAGTGCAATAATTAAATTCATATAAAAACCTGCAAATCGCTTCATACCGGAGTTCTTGCGTATTGTATGCTGTATACAGACAAATGTATATAAAAACCTGAAATCAACCTTAGAAAGGGCTCATATATTTTTGGAGGATAGAGGTGATCATTATGTCCATGGAAATCAAAATTACCAGGACGAGCTCTCCCAAGGCTAAACCGGATCAGAACGACCTTCCTTTCGGAGAGTTTTTTACCGACCACATGTTTGTTATGGATTACACCGCAGGCAATGGCTGGCACGATCCCAGGATAGTACCTTACGGCCCTCTGCAGCTTGACCCCTCCACCATGGTGTTCCACTACGGACAGGCGATTTTCGAAGGGATGAAAGCCTACAAAACCAGAGACGGCCGCATCAATCTATTTCGTCCCTACGCCAACATGGAGCGGGCCAACATCTCCAATGAAAGGCTGGTGATACCGCCTTTGGATGTAGACTTCGCTGTGGAGGCCATCAAGACACTGGTAAAATTTGATAGCGATTGGGTGCCCGAAGCTGAAGGCACATCGTTGTATATAAGGCCTTTTATCATTTCCACCGATCCCTACCTGGGGGTGCGCCCCTCGCTTACATATAAATTTATGGTGATTACCTGCCCGGTTGGGGCTTATTATCCGGAAGGACTGGATCCCGTCAAGATTTATGTGGAGAGCAATTATGTCCGGGCCGTCAAAGGCGGAACCGGCCATACCAAAACCCCGGGCAACTATGCTGCCAGTCTGAAAGCCCAGATTGAGGCCAAAGAAAAGCATTACAGTCAGGTTTTATGGCTTGATGGTGTGGAGAAGAAATACATCGAAGAAGTCGGCACTATGAATGTGATGTTCAAGATCGACGGAACCGTGGTGACTCCGGCTCTGGAAGGCAGTATTTTGGGGGGCATCACCCGCGATTCGTCCCTGGCTTTGCTCAAGCATTGGGGGGTGCCGGTCGAAGAAAGAAGGGTCAGCATACAGGAGATCTATGCGGCTCATGAACAGGGAAAACTGGAAGAGGCCTTTGGCACCGGCACTGCCGCGGTCATTTCTCCCATCGGGGAACTCAATTGGGACGGCAGAATCATCACTATCAACAATGGCGATATCGGTGAGATATCGCACCGCTTATACGACACCATGACCGGCATACAGTATGGTCAGGTAGAGGATCCCTTCGGCTGGGTGGTTGAAGTGAAGTAGTTCGATAATGGATAATGAGGACGTTATGGTATGTGGCGGCACAACCATAACGTCCTTCGTGTCCTCAACTAAAAACTGCCGATTCGGTTTTAACAAGTGAACTTTTAGTTAAAACTGTCGATATAATAAACAGAAAGAGGAGAGGAGGGGCCTGAAGATGCTGATGGTCTTTTGGTTTGCATGGCAACAGAAGTTAAAAATGCTGCGGCACAATCTCGATTATCAAGCCGGAGACCTGTATTTTGCTCCACTCATTCCTGATTTTCTAATGGATTACACCCGCAAACTCTGCCCGTCGATTGAATCCGGGGAAAAGCCCTATTGCTTGTATTTCACCTGTAAAGACCATGGCCGGGTACCTATTCTTATAATGCTGACCGACCAGAAGCTGCATTATTTCAACCCCTACAGACCTGTCACCGCGGAATGGGGAGCCATTCGGGAAGTCGGCTCTATACCGCTGGGGGCGGTAGCCCGGTTTAAGGTGCAAAGCCGACCCTTGCGCACCCTGGTTACAGTAAATGAGCAGGAATTTCTGACCTTGCCCTTTCAGATCAGCCCTGTAACAGCAGTCCGCCTTAAAGCCGCAGTGGATATGAAAAAAGGCCGCCAGGCGGTAAACACCAATATTAAAGAAACCTATCTCGACCCGGAACGATCCATTGACGGTCACAACCTGGCTGAGATCACCAACCATTTCCTGGATCAATTTGTGCCTCTGTTCAATTTCTACACCAGTCCCTTTAAGGAAAGGCACATGGAGGAAATCAAAGCAACTTATGGCTGCCGCCCGGAAGAGGAGACCCCTCTCATCCATCTGCCCTTGAACCAGGTAGGGAATAACCATTGCGGGGTGTTGATCACCAGCGAAAACATGTACGTGCTTCGCGGTGCAGTTGAGGTTATTCCACTCTCGCAGATATACCAGGCTGGCCTGGCCAGGGTTAATAACGCGGTCTATTTGCATATCAACGGGGAATGCCGGGGCATTCTTTATGAAGAACACAATGCCTTTGATGAGCGCAATACCCGGGTCCTGCAGACACTCTTGCGGGTTTACCGGCGCGCCCTTAATAGCTATAAACCGGTACCTGCCAGCAGTTCATTCCCGGCCTTTTTCCTGAATCCGGATCGGCGCAATTGACGACCCGGTATAAAAACAGCATCCTGAGCAGAAGCTAAGACTGCCCCTAAGCCTTCAGGGGCGGTCTTTTCATTTAAGGAGTGATGACATGGAGAAGAGCGGTTTCAGTATTCTGTTATTCAGCGGGGACTACGATAAATGCCTGGCAGCAATGATCTTGGCCAACGGGGCGCGTGATCTGGAAATGGAAGTTGATGTGTTTTGCGCCTTCTGGGGCTTGCTGCTGTTGCGCGACCCCGAGAAGCTAAGTACAGAAGACAAGGATTTATACGAGAAAATGTTCACTGTGGCAACACCCTCAGGGGCGGAGGACCTGCCGTTGTCTAAAATGAATATGGCCGGCCTTGGCAAACAAATGCTGCTCAATATGATGGATTCCAAGGAAGCTCCCCAGCTGGGAGAATTTCTGCATGGCGCCTTTAATAAAAGGGTGCGCTTTCATGCCTGCGAGCTTTCCATGAAAATCATGGGCTTTACGGCCGAAGAGATGCTTGAAGGGGTTGAAGTAAACACTGTGCATGACTATTTACAGCAGGCCAGGAAGGCGGAAATCCAACTCTTTATATAAAACCGCCCCGTCATTGATTCTGTAAAATGTGCATACTGTGTTCCCAAATCTAGCCTCCATTCATAACATATAAGAAAACATTATGTGACAGGATGAATGCATTTGTTTTCTATACCCGTTATGACCAGCCCCAGTACTGCGCTGCGCAATAATATCCATGGCATAAACATCAAAGTGCCGGTGTTGGGAAAGAAGAAAACTCCCTTTATTTTTTTTGACAACGCTGCCAGCACCCCGCCTCTTAAATCAGTTCTGCAGCAAATGAATGAATTTATGAAATGGTATTCCGGTGTTCACCGTGGCACCGGCTATAAATCCTTGATAGCGTCCCGGGTCTATGACCACAGCCATGAAGTGATCGGCGATTTTGTCGGGGCTGACCCCAGTCTGGACACCGTAATTCTGGTCAAAAACACCACTGAGGCCATCAATAAATTATCTTACCGCCTGGAACTTAAACCCGGTGATGTGGTGATCACTACCGCCATGGAGCACCACTCCAATGACCTGCCCTGGCGCAGCCAGGCTCGAGTTGAGTATCTCAGGCTGAATGACAGGGGCCAGCTGGATATGGATCACCTCGACAGCCTCTTAAAAAAGCATTATCCCCGGGTCAAACTGGTGGCGGTCTGCGGGGCCTCCAATGTGACCGGACATATCAATAAAGTCCATCAGATTGCGGAGCTGGCCCATGGCTTCAGAGCCAGGATACTGGTCGACGGCGCGCAATTGATTCCCCATCACAGTTTTGATATGAAGCCCCACGCTCATCCCCAGCACATCGATTTTTTGGCCTTCTCCGGGCATAAGATTTTCGCCCCCTATGGATGCGGGGTATTGATCGGGCCGCGGAAGTTATTCGCCCGGGGCGCTCCGGAATACAGCGGCGGCGGCACCGTGAATATGGTATTCTCCCAGGCGGTTTACTGGGGGGTTCCCCCGGACCGGGACGAGGCCGGCTCCCCCAATGTCCCCGGTGCTTACGCCCTTGCTGCCACTTTGAATTTCATTAAAAAACTGGGCATGCTGCGGCTGAGCCACAGCGAACAGCGACTTACTGCTTATTTGATGGAGCAGCTGGGTCATAACCGCGAGGTGATCCTGTATGGAAGTACCCCCCGGGTGGGGGTGATCAGTTTCAACCTCAAAGGCCTGCCCCATGCCCTGGTGGGAGCCGTACTGTGTTTCGAAGCCGGCATCGGGGTGCGCACCGGGTGCTTCTGTGCCCAGGGGTATGTCAGGCAGCTCTTGGGGGAAAAGGAAAACCCGGGCCATCTGGAATACTATCAGAAGAAGCAGCTCCATAAATTGCCGGGCATGGTGCGCATCAGCCTGGCGGCTTATAACACCAAGGAGGAAGCAGACATTCTGCTGCAAAAGCTGGAACAGATCAGCAAGAATAAGAAGGCCTATAGTGACAGGTATCACTGGTCGGAGCAATTGGGAACCTACATACCCAAAAACCTGGCAGTGGGATCCCTGGCGGATCACATCTTCCAACAGGTAAGCCCTTAATAATTAGAAGCGAAAGCCACTTTGCCCCATATATGACATGCTGTCCGGGAGCTTTTCTGCCTGGACATACCCGACCAGCGGAGTCAGGTTATGCCTGCAAGGCGCTGGGCCTCCCGCTGCGGTCTGCCCGCCATCCCGACCCTTTCCTGCCGGTATCGGCCATCATGAGCCCCCTATGTTATACTTAATTAAGCTGTTAAAAAAACGGGGGATTTCAGGATGCTGGAGCACAAGCCAAGGCGTTGGTGAGAAGCGGGCGGGGACTGTGCCGGTGGGTACGGTGAAAACCAGGATCTTTGCCAGGTGTGCGGGGAAAAGATTGAATATCTGCAGGGCGGACGGGAAATGAGCTGCCATTTCTGCGGTAAAACTGAACTGGCCCATGTACACTGCGGTCAAGGCCATTATATTTGCGAATCATGCCATGGCGAGCGTTATCTGCGCCCCATGCGCAGCTTCATGAAGCTGGCTGAAGGCGATAATCCCTTGCTCCTGGCCGAAGGCATGTTAAATAAAATCCCTCTGCCGATGCTGGGCTGTGAGCATGCCTGGATAGCCGTGGCAGCCTTGATGGTGGCCTTGAAAAATCATGGACCCCTTAAGATAACTGAGGAGATGATGGAAGAGGCCCTGAGCCGAACCCGCAAACAGGCTATCGGCGCCTATTGCGGATTAACCGGCATTTGTGGCATGGCTCCGGCTATGGGCGCGGTTTTCAGCGTTATCCTGGGGGCGAGCTGCCCTGGCGACCTGGAGACCAGCACTACCATGAGAGCGGTGTCAAAGGTTATTGCCGCCATAGCCGACGAAACCGGCCCCTGCTGCTGCAAGAATTTTCTCCGCACGTCCTTGATCACTGCTGCTCAGGTATTGCAGGAAACCCTGCAAATCGACCTGCCCGTGGCGGCGGAAATTTACTGTATCGACAGTGACCGGCACCCCCACGGCTGCCGCGAGGAGCGCTGCCGCTATTATTGGAAACATGCCCCCATGGGCTGAAAATCAATCCTGGTAATCCTGTGAAGCACCCTGTCTCACACACTCTCAATCAGATCACGCACCGGCACTTCCGCTTTTTGACGGCGGTCGAGGAAATCGATCCGGGCCTGATCCCCGTTGATATCTTCTATCCAAATCGGTTCTCCCTGGTATAATACCTCAATAACCCCCAAGGAATTAACGATATCGTGTGCCCGCTCTATATCCATAGCTGATAAACCTCCCATAAGTGATATATAGTTAGTTTCCCAGCCACAAAGATTTTTATGTTGCCGATAATTGGGTGGGAGTAAGGCTGCTCAATCGCCAATAGACAGTTGGACGCAAGCGGAAGCTTCCCTCGTGTCACTGGGAGCCCAGGATTCGGATGCAGTTGACTTTGGGGTCGGCAGTGCCTTGCAGGGCGCAGCCCTGCTGTTTGAGCAATTCTATATAATCGATCATGTTGGCGGTTATGCGCTCTCCGGGCAGGACCACCGGAATCCCCGGGGGGTAGGCCATCAGCATCTCAGCGGCGATTTCGCCGTCAGCGGCCTGAAGCGACACCGATTTAGTGGGGCTGTAAAAAGCGTCCCGGGGGGAGACGATCATCTCCGGAGGAGGAGGTATTTCGAAATAAAAGGGGCTATTTTTATGTTTGGCCTCGGAGGCCAGTTGAGTCAGGGCCTCAACCAATTGCCGCACTTGCAGCTCGTTGTCCCCGATGGTGACTATGGCCAATATATTGTGTAAGTCCGACATCTCCACTTGTATATTGAAACGCTTGCGCAAGGTGTCTTCAACCTGATAGCCGCTTATCCCCAGAGCGGCAACGTGAATTCCCAGTTTGGTTTCATCGAAACCGTAACAGCCCGGCTTGCCTAACATCTCTGGCCCGAAAGCATACAACTCCGCAATCCGGTTGATGGAATCCCGGGCTCCCCTGGCCAGCTGCAGGGTCTGGCTCAACAGTTTGCGGCCCTGCAGGGCCATCTGCTTGCGGGCCAGATCCAGGGAAGCCATCAAAAGATAGGAGGCACTGGAGGTATAGGTCAAGTCAAGCACATGTTTGACCCGCTCCACCGCGATCATTTTACTCCGGTACAACAGGACCGACGACTGAGTCAGCGAACCCGAGGTTTTATGCATACTGGCGGCACTCATATCGGCCCCGGCTTCCATGGCGGTGACCGGGAAGCCGGGATGGAAGTACAAATGGGCTCCATGAGCTTCATCGACTAAGACCGCCATATCATAGCTGTGGGCCAGATTGACTATTGCCTTTAAATCAGCAGCTATGCCGTAATAACTGGGATTTATCACCAGAACCGCTCGGGCATGGGGATGGGCTTTGATAACCATTTCCATATCCGACAGGGACACCCCGGTGGCTATACCCAAACGGCGGTCGCATTGCGGTTGTACATATACCGGCATGGCGCCGCTGAGGATGATGCCTCCAAAGGTTGACTTGTGGGCGTTGCGGGGAATGATGATCTCACTGCCCGGTTCACAGGCTGCCATGATCATGGCCTGCACCCCGGAAGTGGTCCCGTTGACCAGGAAATAGGCCCGCCGGGCATGGAAAGCCCTGGCCATCAGCATCTGAGCTTCCCTTATCACCCCGGAGGGGTTGCCGATAAAGTCTAAATCTTTCATTCCGTTGACATCCATACCGAGCAGCTGTTGCCCCGAAAGGGAAGCCATTTCCGGCAAGCCCCGCCCCTGCTTGTGCCCGGGCACGTGAAAAGGGACCACCCCATCCTTCACATATTTCAGAACTGCCTCATAGAGAGGGGCGGCGGATTGTTCTTTTTGCACCTCATAATACCCTCCCGGAGCTGGTTATTTCATAAATGCAAACGGTTAATAGATATCTTGCCCATACTCCTAACATATGCAGGACAGGTAAAGGTTGGTGCAGACACCAGGTATATGAACTGCACGATTCAGTACAGAATCAGGGCATAAACCGAATATCTATAGCCGGCGTGAAACATAGGCGGGCTGGAATTTAGCATGATTTGAAAGCGGAAGCAATAGGATGGTAACAGAGTCCGCTAAAGTTAAGGGAGGGGACCGGCGGGCTGCCTGAATGCCGGGAGGGGTTGGCAGCCTTGAAAGCCCTGTTCAGCGCCAAATCCTGGGCAAGAGGATATAAAAATGTGAAGCTTAACTGGTATGACCAAGCCAGGCGCTTCCTGGGCAACGCCTTAAGGAGAAACCGCATGATGGTTATCTGGATTGCTGTATTTGGCATGATCTGCTGGGGTATTGCGCCGATTTTCGCCAAAGTGGGCCTGCGGGGGGTCAACCCTGCAGCGGCCTTGATTGTTCGTACCATATTCGCCTTCATCATCGTCACCGGCTGGGTGGCCATGAGCGGCTCTATGGGGGATCTTTTAAAAGGATTTACCTGGCAGGTGGGTCTGCTCCTGGGCATGGAAGCCATCCTGGCCACTGTGATAGGGGACCTGGCCTTCTATACCGCTGTCAAATACGGGGATGTGAGCGTAGTATCCCTGATCATGGCCAGCGCCCCCCTGGTCACGGTCATCTGCGCGGTTCTGCTCCTGGGGGAAAGCCTCACCATCTGGAAAGTCCTGGGGGCCTGCTATGTGATGCTGGGCATCCTCCTCTTGATATAAAAGCCCCTCATGAAAAACGTCTGTCTCCTTAAAATCCTTGCCGGCCGGCGGGGCTCCTCGGCCCCGCTGCAAATCGGTTGTACTTTCTCCGGAAACCCTCCGCAAATTACCCCCGATCAATTCTCCCCATTCTCCTTCCGCTAGGGCAGCCAGGTAAAGGATCCCAATGATTATTCGCGGGCAGAGATGCCCGAATTTTGGGCAATAAGTCGAATGCCGCCTGATTCAGATCTGATTTTGGCACGAACTGTGTCAAAATATCATGGAAAATTTATGAAAAAAGCACTATAATAATTGCAACACAATTCCCAATCAATTAAAGACCCGCGCCTTATGCAGACAATTCCGCCTGATCCCCGCAATCTGTGAACAGGCAGGAAATGGATAATTTAACTCAGGCTCGGGATCAGATAGCAGATATATGGCCTGGGGGATCACGGCAATCTGTCCTGGCCTCAAGAATTCCCTTAAAGCCAATAGCATTAGATTAATGGGGCTATAAGCCCGTAGGTCCTGGGCCGGATAAAAAAGTCCCCGGATTATGCCTCAAGGTCACAAGAAAATTTGGGACAAATTATGGAAATTTAGAGGTTTTTTAGAAAAGCGTGTCGAAGCCTAATAATCTGGAAAATATTATCGGCCTCTGGCCGACTTTGGCAGGTTGATCAATCCGCACTGCGGCACTAAATACAGCAAAATCAGTACAGCCTGGTTCGGGGAAAGAGAAGTGAAACGCCTATGAAACGGATTAGACTTGGTGAAAAACTGCTGGAAAACGGGCTCATCACTGCGGAGCAACTGGAATCGGCCCTGCAGGATCAGAAGCAATCCGGGGACAAGCTGGGGCGGATTCTGATCCGCAGGGGCATAATCAACGAGCATCAGCTCCTGGAGATACTGGAATATGTTTTGGGGATACCCTATGTGGTCCTGACCAAGCTGGACATCGCCCAGGAAGCGGTGGTATTGCTGCCCCCCCATATGATCCGCAAGCACCGGGTTCTGCCGGTGGAAGCCAAAAACGGGCGCATCACCCTGGCCATGGTGGATCCCTTGAACTATGAAGCCATCGATGATGTGCGCATCTATACCAGCCTGGACGTACTGCCCATCATCGTCAGCGAGAAAGAGATGGACCTGGCCATACAGCAGCTCTCCAGCCTGCGTTTTGACAGCAAAATGGAGCAGCTTTTGGGGGAATTGCGCCAGGATGAAAAAGCCGCCACCCTCCAGATAAGCCCGGTGGATGAAATCGAAGACGACGCCCCCATCATCCGCATGGTCAATTCCATCATGTCCCAGGCGGTGCAGGCCCGGGCCTCGGATATACATATCGAGCCTCAGGAGAGCTATGTCAGGGTGCGGTTCCGCATCGACGGGGAGCTTTTCGAGGTTTTGGAACTGCCCCAAAAATCCATGGCAGCAGTGGCCTCCCGGCTGAAGATAATGGCCAATCTGGACATCTCCGAGCGCAGGCTGCCCCAGGACGGCCGCACCCGCCTGATGGTGGAAGGCCGGGAGGTGGACTTCCGCATCTCCTCCATGCCCTCGATGATGGGGGAGAAGATGGTTTTAAGGGTCCTGGACCGGGCCGCGGCCTTATACACTTTGGAAGACCTGGGCTTCAGCCCGGTGAACCTGGAGAAGATGAACGCCATCATCAAAAGGCCCCACGGCATGATTTTAGTTACCGGCCCCACCGGCTCGGGAAAGACCACCACCATGTACAGCATATTGATCCGGGTCAACTCGGTGGGGAAGAACCTGATCACTTTAGAAGACCCGGTGGAATACGCCCTGCCCGGCATCAATCAGGTGCAGATCAACATCAAGGCCGGGCTCACCTTCCCCGCGGGGCTGCGCTCCGTACTGCGCCAGGACCCGGACATCGTCATGGTGGGGGAAATGCGTGACGGGGAGACCGCCCAGCTGGGAGTCAGGGCCGCCCTGACCGGGCACCTGTTGCTGTCAACTGTCCATACCAACAGCGCCGCCGGCACCATGGCCCGTATGGTCAATATGGGCATAGAGAACTACCTGTTGAGTTCTTCTCTGATCGGCGTCGTCTCCCAGCGCCTGGTGCGCCGCCTGTGTCCCAACTGCCGCCAGCCTTATGAGCTGGACGGGGAAACCGCCCGGAGATTGGGCCTGAACGGCCAGGCAGAGCAGGTGTTTTACCGGGCGGAAGGCTGCAACATGTGCCTCAATACCGGCTATATGGGGCGCCTGGCCCTCCATGAGGTGATGGTGTTGGGGCCGGAGATCCGCCAGGCCATCAACAGCGGTATAAATTCCGAAGACGTATTGCAGGACATCGCGGTAAGGGAGGGCATGGTCGGCATACGCCAGGACGGCATTGAAAAGGCCCGGACCGGGCTGACCTCCCTGGAAGAAGTGATGAA
>NZ_DIPG01000071.1:37360-40011 GCF_002426325.1 Syntrophomonas sp. UBA5494
CTCCCTGGAAGAAGTGATGAAAGTGGTCTACCTGGGGGATTAACCCGGGAAAGACCGTTGACCCCGGGGGGCCGCGGCCTGATGAAACCGGGGGGATAGATGAATGACAGAGCGGGCAGACAACGCTCGGGAATGAGGAGGGTATTAGCGATGCTCTATTCTTATCAGGCCCGGGACATGGCGGGCAATATCTTCAAAGGCAATATGGAGGCCGACAGCCAGAGCCTGGTGGTGCAGAATCTCTTGCACCAGAACTACATAGTCGTCGATATCAGAGAAGAGAAGGGGCGGGCCGCCGCCCGGGGGCGCCAGGTCAATCTGGACGCCTTGAATCCGGTCAAGACCCGGGACCTGGCGGCTTTCACCCGGCAGCTTTCCACCATGATCGGGGCCGGCATCCCCATCATCCGCTGCTTCGCCATACTGGCGGAACAGACCCAGAACCCCAACTTGAGAAAAGCTTCGGTGACGGTAAGCTCCGATCTGGAATCCGGGGCCGCTTTATGGGAGGCCTTAGGGAGGCATAAAGCCATCTTCCCCTCCATGTTCGTGTACATGGTCAAGTCCGGGGAGGCCGGCGGGGTATTGGACGAGGTTCTGATGCGCCTGGCCGACAACCTGGAGCGGGACGACGAGATCAAGCACAAGGTGCGCTCGGCCTCGGTATACCCGGTGATCCTCCTGACTCTGGCCACAGTTGTGGTGGTTTTCATGCTCACCTATATCATGCCCAGCTTCGTAAAGAGCTTCGGCCAGGCCGGCCAGGCCTTGCCCGCTTATACACAGTTCATGATGGGCATCAGCGAATTTTTAGGCAGCTACGGGCTGTGGCTCATCATAGCCCTCTTGCTCTTGTCTGCCCTGTTGATGTTGTGGGGACGCCAAGACAGCGGCAGATTGTTTTTCGACCGCCTCTATCTCAAAATGCCCCTGGTGGGCAAGACCGTAAATAGGGTGGCGGTGTCCCGCTTTACCCGCACTCTGGGGGCCTTGATCGGCTCCGGGGTCCCTATTGTTCAGGCTTTGGAGGTACTAGAGGACGCGGTTGGCAACAAAGTCGTCGGCAACGCCATAGCCAGGGCCAGAATGAGCATCAAGGAAGGCCAGTCAATAGCGGCCCCATTAAAGGACACCGGGGTATTCGAACCCATGGTGACCCATATGATCGCAGTGGGGGAAGAGACCGGCTCCTTGGACGACATGCTGGAGCGCATGGCGGTGTTCTACGACCGTGAAGTGAAATACGCGGTGGAGTCCATGACCTCGGCCCTGGAGCCTTTGCTGATCATCGTCGTGGGAGGACTTATCGGGTCCATCATAGTGGCCATTTACCTGCCCATCTTCAGCATTGTAATGACTATGCAATGATAAGGCAGCTAGTTGGTTTAGTAAAAGCAGGTAGTAGGTTCGCATGGGCGAAAAATAGAGGAGGTGATGAGGCTTAATTTTGGATCGAAGCGGATTCTAAACTCAGAAAAATGAGGAGGTCTATGAGATGTTGATGAAATTGAGACAGAAAATGCGCAGAGCACAGAACCAGCAGGGTTTCACCCTGGTTGAACTCATGGTGGTCGTAGTCATCCTGGGCATACTGGTAGCCATTGCGGTGCCAATGTATAACGGAGTGCAGGCTAATGCAAGAGAGAAAGCCGATGCCTCCAATATCCGTATAATCGACGGAGCAATTGCCCAATATTTGGCTGAGAATCCTGATGAAACAATCGATGACGCTACTGAAACGGAGGCCAAAGAATTACTCGAGGATTATCTCCAAGAATGGCCAACTTCTCCTGGGACTTACAGCATAGACAATGGTAGAGCTATATCAACTTATGGAGCAACAGAGGAACCATAAGAATAGTATCAATATTATAGTTGAGCTATTCTTTGAGATCAGGAGGACTGTTTGATCTGACAAAAAGATTGATTATGGAATGAAATTGAAGTGAATTTGATCTGTAACATAACCGTTTTCACACTCGGCCTAATCTTTGGCTCATTTGCCAATGTGGTCATTTACCGCCTCCCCCGGGGGGAGTCGGTGGTTTTCCCGGCTTCGCGGTGCCCCTCCTGCGGGCATCCGCTGAACGCCGGGGATCTCTTCCCGGTGTTCAGCTACATATTTTTAAGGGCTCGCTGCCGCTACTGCGGCACAGGTATCAGCCTCCGCTATCCCCTGGTGGAAGCCCTTACGGCGGTGTTGTTCTTACTGGTTTACATGACCTGGGGCCTGTCGGTTATGGCCTTGATGGGAATGGTCTTTAGCCTGCTGCTTTTATGTTGCGCCTTTATCGATTTGGACCTGGGGATCATCCCCGATCTGATCACGTTCCCAGGCATCTTTGCCGGACTGATCCTGGCGGCTTTTTCCGGGGGCCTGGTATCAGCCCTTTCAGGCGGGCTGGTTCTGGGGGGCCTTTTCCTGCTCCTGGCCCTGCTTTCCAACGGAGGCCTGGGAGGGGGCGATATCAAGCTGGCTGCTGTCATCGGTATATTCTGCGGCTGGCCCGTGGCTTTGACCGCCCTGGTTTTAATATCCTTGACCGGGGGGATATACGCCCTTTATCTCTTAATTGTCAAAGGGGCGGACCGCAAGACTGAGGTTCGCTTCGGACCCGTTCTAGCCCTGGGGGCCTTTTTGGCCTTTAATT
>NZ_DIPG01000071.1:40105-56156 GCF_002426325.1 Syntrophomonas sp. UBA5494
TGGCCTTTAATTACGGGGCCCAATGGACTGCTTGGTATCTGTCATTATTTAATTGAAAAGCTAAGCTAGACTTTCCAGAAAGGGAGGGACTGCCTTGCTCAGGGAAAAAACACAACTGGGCCTGGATATAGGTGAGAAAAGAATCAAGCTGGTGATGTTGAAAAAGGAAGGCAATATGTACCGGGTAACGGGCTACGCCAGTATGGAGACCCCCCCCGGCACTGTTGACGGCGGCTTTGTCAGCGACCCGGTCCGCCTGGGCCAGGCCCTGCGCGGCCTGGTGCAGAGCTCCGGGGTCAATCCCCATGCACCTCTGGCATCCGCCGTGTCCGGCCAGCAGGTTTACACCCGCCTGCTCTCCCTGCCGCGCATGAGAGTGGAGGAACTGCGCAAGGCGGCCTTGTTTCAGGCCGCCGGGTTCCTGCCTTTGAGCATAGACGATGTCACCGCCGACATCTACCCGGTGAGGGAATACAGCGATGCCGAGGGAACCAAGACCGAGGTGTTGTTTGTGGCTACCCGCACCAGTCAGGTGGAGAATCTCTTACAGGCCTGCCGCCAGGCCGGATTAAAGCTGCAGTGGGTGGAGATAGAGGCCCTGGGACTGGCCCGGGTGTTCTACCCCCAGCTCACCGGCGGCGGACCCGATGTCCGGGCGGTGGTCAACATCGGCGCCAACCGGGCCTATATCGCCTTTTATAAGAAGGGCATGCTGGTACTGTTGCGCTCCATCAGTTTCGGCAGCCGGGTGTTTTATGACCCCCAGACCGGGGACGGCAGCCCTGAAGCCCTGCCCGGGTTGGCCGCGGACAGTGAAGGCTTCCCGGAATTGATGAGCGAATTTGTGGCGGAGATGAGCCGCTCTTTAAGCTATGCCCAGATCCAGCTCAAGGAACCGGTGAATACACTGTTTCTCACCGGGGGCGGGTCCCGGGTAGCCGGCATGGCGGACTATCTGGCCCAGGCCCTGCAGGTGGAGTGCCGTTTGGGAGAACTGGGGGCTTACCTGGTCTTGCCCCCGGAGACGAGCCCGGCTGCCCGGGAACTGCGCCATGACTTCCCGGTGGCTTTGGGACTGGCTTTGAGGGGGTGGTTTTGATGAATTCGGATTATACGCCTAAGATTAACCTGCTGGATTACAAGAACTCGGAGGAGCGGGAGCGCAAAAACCGGCTCCGGGAAACCCTGCTCTATACCCTGGTTTTGCTTCTGGTGGCGGCTGCCGCCGCAGGGGTGGGCTATTATCAGTACAACCGCCTGGCGGTCTTGACCGCTCAGAATCAGGAACTGACACTTGAGCGCCAGCAGCTGGCGGCACAGGCCATCCCTGAAGGGCGGGTCTATGTGGGGGGGATGGAGCGCCAGAAAACCCTGGACCAGCTCCTGGAGAAGCGCATCTCCTATATCGAACCCTTGAAAAACGTGTACTGGCAGGCGGAACCCGGCATCTATCTCAACAGAGTTGAGGCTGAACAGGATAAGCTCACTATCAACGGGTATGTGCAAGGCCAGGAGGGCATGATCGAATTCGGCCAGCGCATGCTTCAGGCCCCGGGGGTGAAAGGGGTAAAAAGCGTGGATTCCCGCCTCAACGAGAAATGCGGCGAAGTGACCTTTAACCTGGTCTTGGATTGGGAGGTGAAGCCATGACATTGTCAAGCCGGGAGAGAATACTGGTCCTGATAGGTTTATGTGTGCTGCTGCTGGGGGCCTTCGCCTGGTTCTGGTATCTGCCTCATAGCCGCAACATCGCCAGCCTGGAAGAACTCAACCACAGCCTGCAAGGGGAGATAGAAAAACTCCAGGCGGTGCCGGTGAGCGCCGCCCCGGACCCGGCCGCCGCCGAGGCGGCGGTGGAACAGATGGAAGCCAGTTTTCCCCTTCAGCCGGATCAGGTGACGGTGATGGATATACTCAATAAAGCCGCCAAAGGCACTGATTTGGTGTTGAAGGCCATGAGCAATGACGGCAACAGCGCGGCGGAGCATACCGGCCGGCTGGTTTTCGATGTCCGGACCCAAGGCGGTTTTCACGATACCATGGATTTTTTGACCAGGTTGGAAGAGGAAGCCCGCATCAGCGCGGTGGATAATATAGTGCTGACCGCAGTGAAGAGAAAGGCGGAGTCCTCGGGGGCGACGGTGACGGTTACGGAAAGCGGCTCTGCCGGTGGTACCGGCAGTACTCCGGTCTATTTCCTGCAGCCCCTGCTGGCCCCTGCCGCCAAGAGCCTGCCCGCCCAGCCCGAGAGTACTGAAAAGGCGGCTGCTGCCCCCGCCGATACGGAAAAACGCCAGGCCCTGAATCTGGTGCCCGGCCAGGTGGAGACCCAGATGCAGGTGACTTTCTATTATTACAATGAAAAATCTGATGCGGCTGAAAAGAATAAGACCCAGAAGAGTACCGCCAAATAACCGCGGGCTGAATAGGGAAGGGAGGGATCTGGCATTGAAAATGATAAGGCGACATATCACTACCGGCCTGCTGGTCCTGGTGTTCGTTCTGACCGCCTGCGTCCCGGCAGCCCGGGGCGAGGCTTTTATCCCCTACGGGGAACCGGATCGGCTGGCTTTTGACCGGGGTGACCGGGATCAGGCCGCGGTCAAGGCTAAAGACGGCAGCTTCTTTCTGCTCAGCCCGGTGGAAGGCAATGTCTCCGGGGACTATCGCCTCAAAGTGATGAAAGTGGACAAAAGCGGCAAAATCCTGTGGAGGAAAGCGCTTCCCGCCAAAAGCGGCCAGATAGTGGGACTGTTTCATCCCACCGGTGATGGCGGGCTTTTACTGAGCCTGCAGGGGGACCGCTCCGGACCGGCGGAAAAGGCCCGTTTGATGAAGCTGGACAGCAAGGGAGCCTCCGCCTGGGAACGGGAGTTTCCCGGTGAGGCGGTGAACGCGGTCAATGAGTGCAATGACAAAGGCTATATTTTAGTGGGGCATGAACTCAAAGCCCGGGGCCAGGCTATAAAAGTCCTCAAGATCGATCAGAATGGCAAGAGCGGCGGCCGGGACGTGCACGGCTTTGAGAAGAGCTTCGCCGAGGCTGATTCCCAGGGGGCCGCTTATGTATGCCAGGTGCTGGATGAAGATGATTATAACGACGGCTACATAGTAGCCGGATATACCCGGGAAGGCTCGGTAAGCCGGGCTTATCTCCTGCGCCTGGACCCCTACGGGGAGAAAAAATGGGCCAAAGAATACAAAGGGTCCGGCAATGCCGAACTCACCTTCGTCATGCCCATCCTGGGCGACGATGATGAAATAGACGGCTTTGCGGCGGTAGGCCGGAATAATTACCCCGGCAAGAACAGCCAGATCTATCTCTTGCATACTGACTCCTTCGGCAATAAGTCCATCTGGCCGGACCGGGAGACCGCCGATTCCGGCCTGGGGGAGATGAGTTTCGGTTCTGAGGGCCATGATCTCATGGGCCTGGCTTTGTACCAGGTCCCCGACGAGTTCAAAGATGAGCGCAAGAGGAACGGTAAGGATATCGAGGGGATGGGGGGCTACATGCTGGTAGGGCTGGGCCTGAATCCCCAAGGGGAACATTATCTGCGCCTCTTGCGCCTCAGCGAATTTGGCCGGGTCAAGCTGGAAGACGATGTGGTTATCAAAGGCCAATCCCTTTTGCCGGGGCGTTCCGGACAGGATAAGGATTATGTGGAACTGCTCCACGGCTTGACGGTAAGCGAAACCGGGAATGGAGAGCGCCTGGAATACGCCACCCTGAAGCTCTACCTCAAAGGAGACCAGGATGATGACAAGACCAGGCCAGCTGCAAATGAGAGCAATTTCGAAGCCATGATATGGATAGTGGACAGCATCCTGATGGCGGATGGGCAGGATTACATCACCGACCTGGAGGAATTGCTGGCTACCACCCCCTTTCCTCCTGTCAGCCCGGGGGTTTACAGTTCCGCCAAAGGAAGCATCGTCTGGCCCGACACCAGCGCCTATTTGGGAGAGCTGCGCTTCGGCAAGGCGGATGGCAGCGGATCCCTGGTGTTTCCCGACGGCACCCGCTACAACGGGGCCTGGCGCAACAACATGTTCTGGGGCCAGGGCGAACTGATCTTCCCCAGCGGGGAATGCTATCAGGGCTCCTTCGAGGAGCATATGATGCAGGGTCAGGGCACCTACACCTGGCCCGGCGGAGAGGCGTACAGCGGACAGTTTATGAACGGCAAGCGGGACGGACAGGGGACTTTCACCTGGCCGGGAGGTATCGGTTATCAGGGGCAGTTTGTCAAAGACAAACCGGAAGGCAGCGGCTGCATCACCTGGCCTAACGGGGAATCCTATGTGGGGTCAATGAAAGGCGGCAATGCCACCGGCTGGGGGACTTACTGCTTCCCCTCCGGGGACTACTATGAAGGCGAGTTCAATAACCTGGTGTTCAGCGGCCTGGGACGCTTCTACTGGAGCAATGGCAGTGTTTATGTGGGTGAATTCAAGAACGACTGCCTCAACGGCGAGGGGGTTTTCGCCTGGCCCAACGGGGTGCAGCAGCGGGGCTATTGGAAAGACAACCGCTACATGGGGACCAATCCCAACTCTATGGATTAAGGTGAACATCCGGATTAAAGCGCATCCATATTATTAAACAAAAACAGCAAGGGGCTGTCCTCTAAGTCCATTTTGGACCAAGGGAACAGCCCCTTTGTTTCATGGTTTAATGGCCGCCCATCATTTGGACTGGGTCCGGGTCTTTCTGATGACATGGGCGGTGGGGGTCAGCTTGGGACTGCCGCTGAGCAGATTGTCGTCTATCCGGCCCTGCTGGAGGAGCTCCTGCATGGCCTGGTTCATGGTGCGCATGCCGTAGCTCTTGCTGGTCTGCATGCTATTGTGGATCTGGTGCACCTTGCCGTCCCGGACCATATTCCGTATGGCGGCATTGCAGACCATGATCTCCATGGCCATTATCATAGGCTGCCCCTCCTGGCGGTTGGGGAGGAGGCGCTGGGACAATACCCCGATCAGGCTGTTGGCCAGCTGCACCCGGATCTGATGCTGCTGGGAGGGCGGGAACACATCAATGACCCGCTCTATGGTCTGGGGGGCGTTGATGGTATGCAATGTGGCTATAACCAGATGCCCGGTTTCGGCAGCGGTGATGGCGGTGCTGATGGTCTCCAGGTCCCGCATCTCCCCGATCATGATCACATCGGGGTCCTGGCGCAGGCAAGAGCGCAGGGCGTTGGGAAAGGATAGGCTGTCCCGGCCGATCTCCCGCTGGGTGATCATGCTGAGGCGGTTGGTATGCACGAATTCGATGGGATCTTCCAGGGTGACGATATGGCAGGCCCGTTCATGATTGATCAGGTCTATCATGGCCGCCAGAGTGGTGGATTTGCCGTTGCCGGTGGGACCGGTGACCAGAATCAGGCCGCTGCTGTAGCGGGCGAAAGAAGCCACTATGTCCGGCAGTCCCAGCCCTTCGATGGTGGGGGTCTCATGGCTGATGATGCGGAAGGACAGGGCGGTGTTATCCTGATGACGGTAGATATTAAGGCGGAAATAGGAGAGATCCTCAATTTGATATGAAGCGTCTATCTCCCCGGTTTTCTCGTAATTGCTGTAGCGATCCGGACCCAGGATGTAGCGGGCAAAGGCCACAGTGTCCTGGGGCTGGAAAACGGTGTCACTGAGTTTGCTCAAACGGGTATTCAACCGTATCAGGGGCGGGGAATAGGCCGCCAGGTGCAGATCAGAGGCCCCTCTCTTCACAGCTTCCCTCAGCAATTGATCGATATGCATTTTGTTTCCTCCTCAATATTATTACGGCCAGGCCCCCGGCCAGCAGGGTGCAGCCCAGATAAAGCAAGGGTATTGTCATGGTATCCTGCATATTGGGGTTGGCCCTGATGTAATGGGTTCCCAGGCGGGACCCGGAAAACAGGGCGGCGAATCCCAGAAATACCAGGCCCGGGGGCAGCTTTTTCTTTAATAAGACCAGGCTCAGAGCGAAGCCCAGCAATCCTATCAGGCTCTCATAAACCTGCACCGGGGCCAGTTTCAATAAAGGGGTCACCACCATCAGCTCCCCGCCGGGGGTGGCGCTTATAGTACGAAAGTATTGGTATGGCAGGCTGTCCGCCGGGTATATCAGCCCCCAGGGCAGGGAAGTGGGTTGGCCAAAACAGCAGCCGGTGAAGAGACAGCCGATTTTATTAAAAAATATCCCCAGAGCCCATCCCGGGGTTATGAGGTCAAACAGCCTCCCGGCTGAAAACCTGACCAGCCAGGCAAACAGCAGCAGGAAGGGTATGGCCAGGATGAAACCTCCGAACATGGTAAATCCAGAGGCGGACAGATTATACAGGGATATCCCGTTTTCCAGGTAGTAGTCTTGATTCAGCAGGTAGTGAGCCACCCTTGATAAGACGATGACAACTATGCTCAATGATGTCAGGAACAATAATACGGTATGAGTCTTCAAGCCCTCCCGCCGCATCATGTAATAACCCAGTAATATTACCACCAGGGGGTTGATGATCAGGTGGAAGAGCGTGTAACTGCTCAGGTATAAGTGATGGCCGGCTACGGTCGTGTCCAACAATACTGGATGCAAAATTCTTTCCTCATAGTCTGTATAGATTCTCTACTAAGGATTGGTGGTAAGATGATCCGATGTCTCCCGCCACTGCATGGCCTGCCAGCCGGTGTTGGAGGGCTCGATGTAATGGGGCGGGCTGGTGTACAGCATGCGCGGATCATGGGAATAGTTCTTGGTATATCCGGTGTCTCCGGTGGTGCCCACGGTGCCTCGATATTTCTGGGATATACTGCCAAACAGGGTGATGCTGCCTTTATCATTTCCTACTTTCGGGGCTTCAAAGCCGTAGGAGATGTCCTTGGCATACAGGGCGGCATGAATAGTTATGTTGCTGCGGTTGGCCACATCGATACGGTTGCTGCTGCTGCTGCCGCCCCAGTTATAGTTTTCGCTTTCGTCTTGAGAGGACCAGTTGAAATGCAGTATCCTTATCCTGCCGGTGGCCACCAGGCCCAGCATGTCATCACCGGCCCCGGTCACATTGGTTCTCACCCAGGAGCCGCCGGAAAATTGCTGACTAAAACCGGTGTTGGTGTAGGTCAGACCGTCGGTGTAGTTGCCGGAAGCCCAGCGGTTGGGATGACGCCAGTCCACCGGGTCGTAGCGAGTGATAAAGATGTCATTGGCGGCGGCTATGGTCAGCTCCCCGTCCAGTTTTCCCGATACGAAAACATTGCCGTAGTCACGGGGGAATTTACTCTCATAGGTCTGCTCGCTATTTCCGGTCGAACCGTTCACATAGATGACCCCGTTCGAGGGGAGGGGCAGGGAAGGCACCGCGTTTCGTAAAGCTGCAAAGCTGTTATATCTGGTATTGGTGTCGGTCAGCCGGTAGGTGCCGATCTCGTCGCGACGATCGCTACTACTGCTGCTGGCGGTATAGCTGTAGGGACGGCCATTGTATTTCCAGGTATTGGCATCCCGGTCCCAGTAGCGGATGTCGTAAGTGCTGCCCTTGAGCATGATGCAGGCCCGGCCGTTGTAATAATCCCCGGCACCGCCGATACGGGCCTGAGCCATCAGCTTGTCATTACTGGGGGGAAACACCAGGGGGTCGGCCTGACTGCATCCCTGGCGGAAAACCGAGGTGCTGCTCATGCGTCCCGGTGGATCGACTCCTACCGAATAAGTTACGGGCCCGTAAAATACCGGATTGTAGCTGCCTATATAAAGGGTGCCGTTGGAATGGATGGGGCCGTAGAAGTACTCGCCATTCACCCAGTAGTTTATTTCACCGTTCTCATTGGCTTCGCTGTTGGTCACCATACCGTACTGGGTGAAGGTGCGCTTTAGTAATTCCACTTCGATGGTGCGCATCCGCTCTGGATTGTTTTCATCCCAGCCGGTGGAGCGGAGCATAGCCCGGTTGTTGACCCGGCTGCCGTTCTGCAGGGGGATTATGACCTGCACCCGGTAGCTGCCTTCTTCATCACCGTCTTTCTGGTAGGTCTCGCTTCCTGTCCCGCTGTCTGTTTTCGCGTACAGGGCCGTATTCAGGAAAAACAGGGAATCGTTGTTCAATTCCCACATGTATTTGTGCAGTCCCTTTTCGGCATTGTACAAGGCGGTATCGGAACCCGCCGCGGCCGCCAGCATTTGTTGGTTGTTGGCGGCCACCTCATAGGCGGCGGTGGCGAAAACCGTCAGGACCGCCATCAATATCAATACCATTACCAGGACCGCACCCTGTTGATTGTTAAGCCTGGATTTCATCTTGTTGCACATGGCTAAAACCTCCTAGCATCCGCCACTAGAGCGTACCTCTACAATGCATTGGGCGGTGTAGCCCCCATTGGCGGTAGTGACGCTTATGGTAGCTCCTCCCTGGTTAACAGCTCTGATCGTAGCGGTCAATCCGTTCCCGGTCACAGTGACCCGGCCGCTGTTGGAAGAACTCCAGGTAACATTTTTATTGGTAGCGTTGGCAGGAGCAATAGTTGCAGTAAGGGTGGTTTCCTCGCCTTCTCTCATTGAAACTGAGGTAGGGGTGAGGGATATTCTCCTAACCGCCACATCGGTGGAACCCTCACCGCCGCTTTCGCTGCCACTGCTGCCGGTGCCGCTCTGCTGGCTCCGGGAAAGAAAGGTGGATTCCACCAGAAATGGCTGGAAGCTGGGCTGACTATGAGTGGTGTCGCTGATCTGCATGGCTACCCGGATGAGGCGCCGGTCGGCGGTGCTGCCGGGATTGTTGTCACTGAAGTTCAGAGCCGTCACACTGGAGGCCACGGTTTCCCAACTCACCGGATTGCCGGTTCGGTTCAGCACCTGGGCTTCGCTGCCGCTGAAGGCCCCTCGCTGCAATTCATGGGAATCTTCCAGGAAACGATACTCGATCCGTTCCCAGGCCTCGCTGTTGGGACGGTAAATGATCAATTGCTCGTCCTCGATTTCAACCGCCCGGGTCCCGCCCTCGGGTTTATCGGCAGCCCTTATTTCATTGCCCAGGCGGGCAAACAAGAGATTGCCGTCCATCAAGGCCGGGCTCATGGCCTGATTGTACTGCCAATCCCGGTTGGTGAGAAACAGGGCCTGAATGGGGATGGCCAATACAATCCCTACCAGGGCCACCACCAGGAGCAGCTCCACCAGGGTGAAGCCCCGTTTATCAGTTATGACAGCCTTTAAAGGCTGCAAGCACTTTTGCATAGCTTGACCAACTCCTTATCAATCAAGGACTCCCGGCAAACACTGACAGGGTCAGGGTTTGGCCCGGTGCGGCAAAGGTTATATTGGGATTGACATAAGCGGCCTGAATAAACAAAGGCCCGAAACTGATCTCGTCAATAGCGGCGCTGGCATCGAAACGAAGTTTCATGCTGTCGGTGCTCAGGTCGTCAGAATCCAGCCAGAGCCTGTCATCGTCATTATCATCTGCCACCGCCTCCAGGGCCTGAGCCAGAGTGCCAACGGTTTCCCATCCCTCATCGGTTTGGATCAAGTCGGAAAGGGGCGACACCTCACGGCTCTTATAGATCAACTTATAGCTGTCGTCTTCATAGCCCGGCTCAATATTGAAATCCTCCGCCCCTAAAAATATTTGCCGGACTCCTTCTTCAGACTTAATCTGAAAGCCGCTGCCGGGAAGGAAGCGGTTCAGGTTCTCGATGTCGAGCCCCAGCCGGTTGTAAGCGGGACTGCCGGGGGCGGAAAGCGCCTTCCACTTCAGGTTGGCAGCGTCGAAAGTCCACAGGTTGTAAATATTCTCGGCCGGGTCGTCTTCTTCCCAGCGCACAAAACTATTCAGGTCGGATTCGGTGAAGACATTTTCGTATATTTTCAAACTGGTTTCCAGGGAGTAAGATCCTGATATGTTGCCCTCTTCTCCCACCGGCCACAGGTTGTCGAACCTGACCTGAGTGGCTTCAGAACTGAGAACAGCCTCCAGGGGCTCCCCGCTGGGCAGGAGATTGCCCCCGGTGAGTATGGCCTTCCCTCCGAAATGCGGTTCGTTGAGGGACAGGATTATGGAGGCCGGTTCTTCCATCTGCAACACCACTGTTTGGGTGCTGTAGCGGTTGATATCCTGGTCTTTGCCGTCAGGGTATTCAGGATGCAGGATCATGCCCGCTTTGGAGGCGGTGATGTGATAAGACTGGATGTCACCGCTTCCGGAAGGATTCAGCTCGATCAAAGCCCGGCCTTTGCTGTCGGTCATACTGCTGAAGCTGGCCCCGTTGGATTCAGCGGTGACTGTCACCAGGGCGCCTTCCACCGGAGGCGCTACCGAGGGTTCTTCCCGCCAGGCCCGCTCCACCTGCACCAGAACGCCGGCAATGGGATCAGCGGCCCCTTCCCGGGCCCGGTAGGTTTTGAAATCGCTGCGTTCGGTCACCAGTCCGGTGAATATGCTGGGGGCGGAAACACTCACCTGAAGATACTTGTAGTCAAATGGAATAGGGTCGTCAGGGGCTTCTTTATCATCGGCGTCATCCACCCAGCCGATGGAGGTGGTGACGGTGTAGACCCGCAAGGGGCTGTCCTCCTCAACCTCGTTAAGATAGCGATCCAGGTAGCGATAGTGTACCCCCGGAACCAGAGGCCCGTAGGGGTCGTTATAGTTCTGGGGGGTTACCTGAGAGGAGATGGTCTCGATCTCATCCCGGGCCAGCTGGGTGGCCACCAGTTGGTCGCGGTTCTGGTACATGATGCGGTTGGCCATGGTCAAAAGGGGCAGGATCCCTACCAGGATCAGGCCCAGAATCAACAGCGAAATCAGGATTTCCACCAGGGTGAAGCCCTTCTGATCGCGTTTGGGAGCGTATTTTGAGATCATGTTTTCTTCTCTCCCCTTAATCTCTCTAGAAATGCCCGCCGTTTACACTGAGAATCACAATCCATCGTAAACCGGTCAAATATCTGTTCGTTCAACCATGGGAAGGGGTGCTTCGCCAGAGCTGATGCCAACTGCCCCAACAATAAGGCAAACCACTCGGGTAAACAAGCCCGGCCTCGATTATGCTGCCGGCCCCGGCTTTTCCAGCCAGCCGGTTTATAATTACCTTCCTCTCAAGGGTCAGGAGCGACTAAAGTCGCAGCTTAAATATAGGAATATATACATCCATTATAATGGAAAATACTAGAATATTAAATATGTGAATGACAAAAATCACCTATTAACTACAGCTTTAGGTAGATTTCTACGAAGATATTATAAATATTGAAGCCGCCGCAGCCTACTGCCCCAGAGTTTTTACCGGCTGTATGGCAAAGGGCTAATTGGTCCGTACCCGAAGATGGTCGTTATCCCCAGGCGTTATGGGACATAAGACTGATGGGTGCGGGTTAGATATCGAATCACTTCGGGATAAAAGTATTTTACGATTTCTGAAAAAGTAAAAAATTATGCAAGTCTTTTCCTCATGATAGAGAAGGTACTTGGGGAGGATATTCTTCATGCTGAATCAGGAAACCAATCAGTTTTTGTGCCGGCACACCATACAGGCCAACACCTTCTGGAAACGGCTGTGGGGCCTTTTGCCCTATAAATCCCTGCCGCCCGGGGAGGGCATGCTGATAAACCCCTGCAAGAGCGTGCATACTTTTTTCATGGGTTTTCCCATCGATGTCATATATCTCAATCGCGAAATGCAGGTGGTGTCTCTGTATGAAAAAGTGCCCAAAGGAAAAACCCTGCCCTATAATAAAAACGCTTACTCTGTCCTGGAACTGCCGGCTGGAACCATTCATGCTACCGGTACAGAGGTGGGGCATCAGCTCAGGGCCCCTGGCGGTTCATAATTATCCTGTGCGCTTATCAGGGGCTGAACTTCTATTGGCTCTATTTACGGCTGCAGCCATCCTTGGAAAGCATCGGTTCATGCCCGGCCAGATATTACCGCCTGCTTCAGTCCCCGCTCCTGCAGGTATGATTAAAACGGCGAACACAGCCCGGGACAGCGCCGGTTTGAGAATTTCCATCAGGACTTATCCAATGCTTTTTTATACAATTCTATATGCCGCTTGATCTCAACGGCGGAATCAAATTTGGCCGCGACCAGCTCGGCGGCGGCTTGGCCCATCTCTTGGCGGAGGGCGGGCCGGGTATGCAGGATTCGGGCTGCCCGGTAGAGATCCTCAGGAGTTTGAATATAAAACCCTTCTTGGCCATTTCGTATAATGCCCCGGTTCCCGGGCACATCCCTCAGAATCACCGGCACTCCTAAACTCATGGCTTCAAGAGCTGCCTGGGGCTGACCTTCCGCGTCCGAGCAGTTGATGACCACATGGCCCAGCCTATAAATTCCGCTGATCTCAGTGTGTGGGACCTCCCCTGTATAGATCACCCAGGGAAGGTTTCTGATGCGCCGCAATACCTGTTCCCCATAGGTTTTATCAATCACCGGTCCGATTATCAATAACCGCACCCGGCTGTCTTCCCGGGCCAGGGCTTCCAGGCCATCCAGGGCCAAATCCACATTTTTTACGGGGCGCAATCCGATGGGGAGCATAAACAGGGTGCTGCCGGCGGGGATGCCGAAATCTTGGGGTTTTCGGACTGGCGCAGCGGGCAGCCGGATGCCCTGGGGAATGACCGCCAGTTTTTCTTCCAGGCAGGGGTTCCGGCCCAAAAGGAGCTTTTTAAAATCATCATGGAAGACTATTATATATCTGGCGGCGGCCAACACCGGCTCAAGAGCTCCATCTTCCTCCATCTCCGGCTGATTGATGTCGGTTCCGGTTAAAGTGACAATCAGGGGATAATTCAGCACTTGGGGCTGAATGGCTAATAATCCCGCCAGGTAGAGGCCGTTAAAAGCATGAATGATGTCGAACTTGCCGCTGCCCAGGTGCTGATGAAGCTTTTCCCGGTAATGGGGGTCTTCCATTGATAAAAGCTCGGCGGTTAAGCCCTGCCGGTTCAGGCCGGTACAGATGCGCCGGGTGGTGAGGGTGTTGCCGCGCTGATGGATATGAAAAGGGGTGATCAAGAGGACGGCCGGGCTGATGCTATTCATAGGCAGGCTTATCCATAACCTTATGGGTCTTTATCAGCTGGAAGCACTCGCAGTACTCATAACGGCTATTCATCACGGCCCGGTAACGGTTGAGGCCGGTGATGGCTTCATCATAACGGAGCCCCTCTAATTGCGAGCGGTGTTCATTCAAGGCCGCTATTTTTTTGCCCATAAAGGCGGAGATATCCAGGCTCAGGCCGGGAGACAGAATCGGGGTCCATATTTCGTAACCCAGGGCGGTACCAACTGACCAGGGCTCACCGGGGCATTCCTGGAACCAAGGCCCGGAGGCCCGGCGCATCGCCTCCATCACCAGCTGATGGATGATGAGATGGTCGTAAACAGCGTCCTGGCTGTGGGGCAGGTAGACGCGGTGCGGCCTTTCCGCCCTTATCAGGCTGGTTAACTGGCGCAGATATTCGGGGCGGACCGCGAGATAGCCATCCGGCCAGCGCAGGAATTCGGTCTCTTTTACGCCCAGTACCTGGGCCGCGGCCCGGGCTTCCCTTTCCCGCAAAAGGCCCAGTTCACCTTTGCCGATATCTAAACTGCCGGATTCCCCGGAGGTCAGGTATACTATCTTGACCTGGTCTCCCTGTTCAACATGCCAGGCTATGCTGCCGCCGCAGCCCAGAATGTCATCATCAGGATGAGGCGCGAAAACAAGTATGCGTTTAGCTGTAATATCTTGAATCATAATCTTATTCTATAAAAAAATGCCGGCATTTTCCACCGGGTTGGAATTTATTATCAGGCTATGGGGGATTCCGGGCCGGTTAATTTATGGCTGGGACGGAATCCCGCCGCAGCTGATGAAAAGGCCAGGCCGGGCCGGGGGAGTGGTTTTAAGCATATTGGATAAAAATATATAAGTGCAGAGCGAGGGACGGAAGTAAGAGCAAGGCCTTCAATAGGTCCGCGATTGAGGCGTACAAATAGTGCGTTGATTGAAGGGACCTATGTAGCAACGCAGTTATTCCCTTTTGTCGAAGGTTTGGGGGCCATCGCCAGGGATGACCCCCATAAGGTATAAAGGAGGACTCTAATCCGTTATCAGCCGGTTCACTTCAGCCAGGGTGCCGTTTTGATTGGCTTTGATCATGTCTTCGGATAAGGTGTACAGATTGCCGCCGATAAAGACCACCCGCTGAATGTGGCGATCGCTTCCCCCCCAATAGTCCCCGGCTTTGAGGTAATCCTCTTGGTCCAGATGGGTGATCCGGCCCTGCTGGGTAAAGCCCTGGGGGGAGACATTGTAAACATAAGCCCCCTGGAAGGCAAAGGAGCCATAACCTGTGCTGCCTTCATAGACAGTTACCGGGAAGGCTAGAACATCCTGGTGCAGCATAAAGGCTTTATGGTTTTCGGCGGCCTCGGAGCGGGTTCCGGAGGTGCCGATCACCACCTTGCTGACCTCGATGGGATTATTGACATCAGCCACATCGAACAGGCTCAGTTTCAATCCCGTAGTCCGGGTAGCTTTGCCGGTATCTTCCACTTCACTGCCCAGCCCGATCAGGTAGTGATCCCCGTAAGGATGCAGATAATTGCTGAACCCCGGGATCTTTAGCTTGCCCAGGATCTTTGGGGCGGAGGGATTCATGTCTATGACAAACAGCGGGTCCACCTGCTTGAATGTAACCAGATAAGCCCGGGGGCCCATGAATCGAGCCGAGTATATTTTTTCTCCCGGAGCTATATCTTCGATGGCACTGATCTGCCGCATGCTTCCATTGAGGATATACACCGCGTTGCCGGCCCTGTCCGCGTTCCAGCCGTTGCGGGTGGTGGCGATGCGAAAATGGCCGTCATATTCGTCCATGGAGAACTGGTTCAATACCGTACCGGGAACCAGGCCGCGGCTGGCATAGCGCACCCCGTCACCCAGACCGAATTTGTATACCACCGTGCTCTCGCTGTCCTCCAGGTATCCTTGGCGGTAGTAGGCGGGGCGGTATAATGAAGCGGCAATGTAAAGATTGTTCTGGGAGCAATACACATTGCCGCTCGATCCCAGGAAGGTCTCCAGTGCGAATTGGCTCCCTGCCGGGTTTAATGTCACCTGGGCGATACTCACATAGGAACTCAACTGCATATCCGGGAAATAGCGGATCTGATCGTAAGTCTTGGTGTATTCCCGGCTGTTGATGGAATAGACCGGTTCAAAAGGCCGGTAGACATGTTCGCTGCTGATTATATAAATGCTCTCGCCGATTTTGCGTGATGAGGCGTAATTGCCCGGGGTGCCGTATTCATCGGCTTTCACCGGGCGGCTCTTGTCGCTGGTATCGAAAATAGTGACAAGGGTGCGGCTTTGAGATGGCGGATAAATGGATGGCATGAGCCTCTTGTTGGCGCTATCCATAGGCACGGGCTCAGGGTAATCACGGTAAAGCGGCGCATCTTGAATGAGAATCAGCCGGTTGTGGTGGATGTACATCTCCCGGGGACGCTGTGTCAGCGGAATCCGTCCTGCCACCTTCAGCTCGCTGCCGGGGTAGGCCTTCACAATGATGACCTCATGGTCTTTGATCTGATAGAGGTATTCACCGTCGGTTTTTACTATATCGGATTCATCCACTCCCTCAACCTGAACATTGGTGCCGGAGTAGCCGGTCAGGCTCCCCCCCGCATCGGGGCTGGCGGCGGGGGCTGCGGCTTGCTCCTCTGCCGTCGCCGCGGATTTCATCATATCATTCTGCAGCCCGAATCTGTAATTGCTCTGATTGTATTCATCTAATAACCGCTGCAGATTTTCGGCTGAATTGAGGCGGGGCAAATCAGATCCGGCAGCAGAGGCTTTTTGAATGATCTGAGCCTGTTCTTCAGGGGTTTGCCCCTGGGTAAAAACATGCACTGCGCGGCTGGGGGAATCCCAGACCACCTCGGCTGCAAAAAACTCGGATATGAAGCGCAAGGGCACCATGGTGCGGCCGTTCTTGAGCACGGCTGCGGTGTCCATGTAGCGGGGAGCCTCGCCCTCGGTCAGCATCTCATTGCTATTGATGGTGAGAGTGACCTGGCGGGCCGG
>NZ_DIPG01000071.1:56299-74336 GCF_002426325.1 Syntrophomonas sp. UBA5494
ACCTGGCGGGCCGGCACAGCTTCAGCCGCCGGCCGGGATATGGTGGCCCGCATTTGTCCGGCATCCCACTCCACGGCAGCCCCCAGGGCCAGTGAACAGAAACGAACCGGTACCATAGTGCGGTCGTTTTCATCGATATAAGGCAGCTGATCAGGGAATAGGGTCTGGACCCCGTTGATATAGACATTGACATCCTGCGCCTGTACGGTGGAGGCATTCAACAGGCCTGCGGCAAGGAAAACAGAGAAGACTACTAACAGAAGCAAGACAACTCCTGTGCGCCTGGCTGGCATCCCATCACGCCCTTTCGGTTCAAAATTACCCTTTACCTATGCTATACATATTCTGGCTTATTATCTTGCATAAGCTGCAGATATTCCCAGACATTTCTTAAGATGGTAAAGGGTGTTTGCCGGCGGTCCCCTTTGGATTTAAACAATAATGAAAAACCGCCCCTGGGCGGGGGCGGTTTTTCAAGGGCAAACAAGAGTACTATGAGACTGTTTTTGGAACGAATCGGAAGATGCGATGCTCCTGTTGAGCGTCAAGAGCGGTGGCCATCCTCTTGGTTAATAATGCGAAAAGCGGTGCATGATTTCCGGGGTATATCCAGGGTATATAATAAAAAAATATTTGGAAAATACTATGGCATACAAATTCACTCTAGAACGAGATTAGCAGCTCGTTGTATGCTACCATGAAATTACCGATATACGATAAGGAGGCCTGAAATATGAGGAATTTCAGCTTTGCGAATCCTACCCGGATACTATTTGGACAGGATACCATAAAAAGATTGGGAAAGGAAGCAGCCAGTGACGGCATAAAGAGGGCTTTGCTGGTTTATGGGCAGGGCTCTGTATTCCGCAATGGGGTGTACCAGCAGGTGACCGCTTCCCTGGGGGAGGCCGGGGTGGGGTTTGAGGAATTGCCCGGGGTGCAGCCGAATCCCGTCCTTTCCAAGGTCCGGGCCGGAATCGGCCTGGCCCGGGAATATCAGGCTGAAGCGGTGATAGCCGTCGGCGGAGGAAGTGTTTTTGACAGTGCCAAGGTAATCGCGGCGGGATATCATTATCCCGGTGAGGTTTGGGACTTCTTTACCGGGGCCGCCCGTATTAAGCAGGCTTTACCCATTTACGGGGTTCTGACCATATCCGGAACCGGGTCGGAAATGAATGTTAACGCGGTCTTAACCCGGGAAGATGACCAGACCAAGTGGGGAATAGGCTCCAAATACTTATACCCCCGCCTGTCCATCATAGATCCCTCCGTGCAGAGCACGCTGCCGGCCCGCAACACCGCTGAGGGAGCGGTGGATATGATCACCCATATCCTGGAGGTCTACTTTGATGGCAGTACCGATGTGGATGTCATGAGGGAGTATATGGAAGGGCTCATCAGAACCATAATGAAAGAAACCGTCAAACTCATGCAGGATCCGGATGATTATCAAGCCCGGGCGCAGCTGGCCTGGGCTGGGACCCTGGCCTTTAATGGCAGCACAAATCCGGGCACCCGGGGAGGGGATTGGGCCACCCATGGGATGGAACACAGCCTGAGCGCTTTTTATCCGGTGGCCCACGGTGCCGGACTGGCAGTGCTCTTGCCGGTATGGATGGGTTATGTGTATAAAAATGATTCCGGTGCTTTTGGCCGTTTTGCCGAAAAGATCTTTGGCATAACCGCCCTGGAGGGCGATGACCTGATCATGGCAGGCATCGATGCCCTCAAGGCCTTTTTTGCTTCGCTGAATATCCCTTCACGGCTGCGGGATTTGGGCGTAAAGGCAGACGATCTGGAGGCCATGGCTGAAAACGCGGTTTTAAAAGGTCCCCTGGGGGTCCTTAAAAAGCTGGGCCGGGAGGAAGTTCTGGAGATATATAAACAGTCCTGGTAGGTGAGGAGACTCGCAAGACTCCCAGGCAGGTGATAATTGGGGAGGTCCTTTCTTGTCACCCATTGTCCAATTGTCACCCCCCATGCCATGCCTGCCCCGAGGAGGAAAACAGCAGGCGATTACGAATAGATACTTAAACCTTATTATCTGCATCAGGGGGGATTCATGTGTTCAAATATGAATTTGCAGTTCTTAATGTAACCCAGCTGAAAGGAAAGCGCATTGAAGGCACCCGGGATTATGATCTCAAGGTGCGGGTGACCAAGGCGGACGAGGTGATTTTTGATGAAACCGTCCGGGTGAGAAAAACCACGAACGGGGTATTCCCGGAAGAGGAGATCATTTCGAAGCGGATCAAGTCCCCAACTTTGAAAAAGGAACTGATTCAGGAAATAAAGACTTATGTGAAAAAACATAAGAAATAGCTTGGGCCTTAAAAGAGACTTCACGGAGGTGTGAATGAAGAGACTAATTGTACTGCTGGTGGTTTTAATTTTACTGCTTTCATCAGGATGCGGCCGGGACGGTCAAACCGGAAGCCCGGCCTCAGACCCTAATGACAACAATGTTCCGCTAAAAGAAATGGTT
Organism: Syntrophomonas sp. UBA5494; assembly: GCF_002426325.1. Taxonomy (NCBI): domain Bacteria; kingdom Bacillati; phylum Bacillota; class Clostridia; order Eubacteriales; family Syntrophomonadaceae; genus Syntrophomonas; species Syntrophomonas sp. UBA5494. The sequence goes on from NZ_DIPG01000071.1 coordinate 58,785, forward strand.
GGCGGCCAAAGTGGTAGCCCGGCACCGAAAGCGGGAAAGAACCCTCTGGAAGGGCTGGTTATCCCGTCATTTTCAGCTACCGATCTAAAGGGTGAGATTGTTACCGAACAGGTTTTCCAACAGCATTCCCTGACTATGATCAATCTGTGGGGCACCTTTTGCCAGCCTTGTATAAAAGAAATGCCTGACCTGCAGCGATTGCAGAGTAAATATGAAGGCTCCGGGGTCAAAGTCCTGGGGGTGGTTGTCGATAAAGATCCGGAAGCCGCCGGGAGAATCGTTTCCGCAAAGAGCGTTGACTATCAGAATGTTATTCCCGACTCTTCTCTGGAGAAAAGCATCTGCCGGGCTTTCGATTATGTTCCGGCAACTATTTTTGTGGACAGCAAGGGGCAGGTTCTGGGTGAATTAGTCAGTGGCAGCAATAGCCTGGAGGGCTACAGCAAAGTGATCGACAAGCTCCTTGAGCTTGAACCGAAGGCCGGGACCTGATGCAGGTTCAAGGAAAGAGATTCCAGGCGATACGGGGTGATTGGATGAGAGGCAAGGTATTCAGGCTCTTGCTTCCGGCGGCAGGCCTGGCTATGATTCTATTTGGGTTCTTGAACGGCGAACATCTGCTGGTGTGGACCAAGGCCGTAACCGTGTGCCTGGAATGTATCGGTATCGGTTGATATGAGAGCCTGGGTGCAGCTGATCAGCGCGTTCATCTGGAACCCCTTGCTGGGAAATTTCATCAGCGGACATATCTATCGGGGAAAGCTCAAACAGATCTGTATTCCCGCTCTGAACTGCTATTCCTGCCCGGGGGCGATAGGGGCTTGCCCTTTGGGATCTTTGCAGACCGTTTTAGCCGATCCTTTTTATAATTGGTCATTTTACGTGGTAGGCTGGCTGGTCTTGTTCGGCTCCTTATTAGGGCGCTGGATCTGCGGCTGGGTTTGTCCCTTCGGCATGCTGCAGGAATGGCTTCATCGGGTGCCTGTGGCGAAACTGGCGTTGCCCCGGTGGATGGGCTGGGTCAAATACCTGATTCTGTCGGTTTTCGTAATCTGTATACCACTGGCAGGGGCTGGCCTTTCAGGTCTGGGTGTGCCGGCTTTCTGTAAATACATCTGCCCGGCCGGCACCCTGGAGGCGGGAGTGCCCTTGGTAGCTCTTGTTCCAGGTCTGCAGGCTGCTGCCGGCAGTCTATTTCTCCTTAAGATGGCTATACTGATCGCGATCATCCTGGCCAGCTGTATGATATTCAGGCCATTTTGCCGGGTGTTATGCCCCCTGGGGGCTATTTATGGCTTATTCAATCGGGTAAGCTGGTATCATTATGATTACCGGCGGGAATCATGCACCGGTTGCGGAACCTGTACCAACCATTGCCGGATGAACCTTGACCCGGCCCGGGAGACGAATAGCCCGGAATGCATCCGCTGCGGTGATTGCATAACGAAGTGCCCTCAGGGCGCTTTATCCGCGGTTTATGGTTTCAACTCCAGTACTGAGGCGTCTGTTGACGAATTATCTTAAGGTGGTATGAATTTGGCGGGGATGCGAAACAAGGGTTTGAAGAAAGGGGTTGCGTAAGATGCTCAAAGGTTCCCGATGGATGTTGATAGGCCTGGTGGTTTTGTTATCGCTGAGCTTGGCCGGCTGCAGCCGTTCGGATTCAGCCGAACCGAAAGAACCGGCATCGAAAGAAAGTGTGTCAATACAGAGCAGCGGAACTGCCAAAGCCAAGACCCTGGCGGAAGTCCTGGCACAGGGCAAAACCCACCCCGGGGTTTACTGCGAATATGCTGTAAAGCCTGATGAGGGTACCGGGTTAAAAGGCAAATTGTGGATTGCCGGTAATAACCTGCGCTCGGAAACTATCGATGCCGGGAGCGAAAAGCCCGCCATCTTTATCCGCAACAGTAAAGGCTACAACTATATGTTTACCTCCGAAGACCAGCAGGCTATTAAGGTCACTGACCAGCAGCCCGCAGAAGACATCAATCCGGTGGGCAATCTTGACAACGTTGACGAAAACACTCAGCCCTTGGGCAAAGAGGTCATGGACGGGAAGAATTGTGTGGTGGTTCAGTATAAAACCGATGAGGTTGATAACCGTGTTTGGTTATGGGAGGACTATGGCGTGCCGGTTCGGATCGAGAGCACTTATGACGGCAGCACTACGGTGATGGAGTACAGCAATTATAAATTCGAGGCCTTGTCTGAATCCCTTTTCGAGTTGCCCCCGGGCATGAAGGTGATAGAGCTTCCCGGCATAGGGACAGGAACGCCGTAAACCATTGTTATCGGGGTTTGTGGCCAGTCTGTAAACAATTGTTTAGCAATATAAACAAATGTAAATATGTGAATATAACAGGCCCTGCCTAATCCTGACATACCAATCTGAGCAGCTCTCCTTCCAGGGACAAGAGTTCCGGCGAGGAGAATGCCCGGGATTCACTCAGATTGACCGCAAAGTGCTGTTTGATGCGAGCCGGGCGGCTGGATATCAGTAGAATGCGGTCAGCCAGATATAAGGCTTCCTTAAGGTCGTGGGTAACGGTTACCATGGTAAAACGGCGCTGCCGCCAGAGCTCCAGGACATCATTCATGATATCAACCTTAACCTTTAAATCCAGAGAAGCGAAAGCCTCGTCCATGATCAGCAAGTCCGGAGAGACCGCCAGGGCCCGGGCCAGGTTGACACGCTGCTTCATGCCCCCGCTCAGTTGCGAGGGATAATAATCCGCAAACCCCTCCAGATGCAGACTGCTGAGCAATTCGCCGATATTGGCCTTATCATTTACAAAGAGCAGATTCTGACGGATAGTGCGCCAGGGGATGAGGCGGGGCTCCTGAAAGACAAAACCGATTTTCTGGCTGTTGACTTCTATTTGGCCTCGGGTAGGGACCTCGATCCCGGCCAGCAATCTTAAAAAGGTGGTTTTGCCTGATCCTGAAAGCCCCAAAACAGCAATTCTTTCAGCAGGTTTAATGGCCAGATCCCAGTTTTCCAGGACCCGCAGTTCGCCAAAATCCTTGTATACCCCGGCAAGCTTTATGCTGGCCTCCATCGGCTCGACATCCTCCCTAATAAGTATTTGACCAGGCGTTCGGTGGTGATCCCCAATATGCAGGCCATAAGGGTGACTGACCAGGCTCCCGCCGAGTCAACCACCATGCGGGCATTGAATATCTCCACACCCAGCCCGCTGCCCCCGGCTAGATACTCTGATACCAGAACCACCTTCCAGGCTTGCCCTATGGTCACGTCCACAATAGCTGCGATAAAGGGCAAGAGCGAACCCCAATAGATATGGTGAAATACCTTGCCGAAGGGCACCCGGTATACCCGGGCCATTTCCAGCAGGTCTCGGTCCAGGCTGCGCATCCCCGAGACAGTGGTCAATACTGCGGTAGGCAGAAGAGCGACAAAGGTGATGAAAACCGGGCCCCTCCAACCTATGCCCCAGGCGAAAATCACCAGGGTCAACCAGGAAACAACTGGAACCGCTTGCACGAACATGATGATGGGGCGGAACATTTCATAAAAAGCCTCAGAGAGCCCCAGAAACAGTCCGGCAAAAATGCCCAAACAGAGAACCAGAACCAGGGCCAAGCCTGCTTTCCAGGCCGTCTGCAGGGCGGCTTCCAACATCCCGGGATCGGTCAGGTGTTCACCCAGCAATCTCAGGGTTTCTGATGGCACCGGAATAATTACCGGATTTGTATAAAAAGAAAGAAGCTGCCAAAATACCAGGAATATGATGATCCCGGTCAGCGCTCTCCATAAGCCTTTCATTCACCGTAAAACCCCTTATCAGGCAATTGCTTCATAGAATCAGGATCGATTTGCTGAATGGTTTCCAGGTATTTTTCCACTTCCCCGCGGCATTCGGCAGTGGGAACATATTTAAACTCGGTGCGCTCCAATGAAGCCTTCATTACCGCTGCCGGCAGGGGCAGGGTATTTTGGGCCTGTTCGATAGCGGCGTCGGGATTGGCATTACACCAGGCGGTGGAATCTGCCAACAACTGAGCTACATGTTTCACCACCTCAGGATTCTTGGCGGCGAAATCCTTTTTTACAAAAAGCCCGGCTATGGGGACCCGGGGCGGGGCCGCGGCAACTTCTCCCCAATATTCCTGATAATCGAGGACAATGGAGCCGGCCTGGTCTTTCATAGCCAGGGTGACGTAAGGTTCGGGCAGAGCGGCGAAGTCTATCTTGCCGGTTTGGAAGAGCGTCACCACTTCCTGGGGCGGAGCGTATACGAATTTGACGTCTTGATCAGGGGTCAGACCGGCCTTGATAATGCCCAGCCGGGAAAGAACATCTACGGTCTGTCCCTTTCCCACCGGCATGTGAATGGATTTATCCTTTAACGAAGACCAGTCGCTGAATTCTACTCCCTCCCGGGCAAGCAGGTAGAACACCTTCCACTCGTGTACGCCCACCATCACCAGGTCTTTCTGACCAGCATACAGATTGGCTCCCAGAGTAACTGGCAAGATCGCAAAGTCAGCCTGGTTTCCAGTTAATAAACCAATTGCTTCATCATTGCTTTTCCAGTAAGAAATGTTAACCGTGACCGGGCTTTTGACCGCTCCGTTCTCAATGCCGGCCACAGGCAGCACCAATGGCCCCATGGGATTTATCAGGCTGCTTTCAGAAGGCTGAAGCGGTGTCGGGGCAGTTTTTTGGCATCCGCCGGCTGCCAACGACAGCAGCATTAACAGCATTATAAGCCCGGTTATCATCCTCGTGCTTTTCTTTCCCATGATGATCTTCCCCCTGTTGTTATATTGTGTTAAATATATCACAATCCCTCAATAAACCAGAAACAAAAAAAGGAACGTCGAAAAACGTTCCTTTTTTAAAAGAGCAGGATCTAGGAAGATACTTGAGACTTGACAGTCTGGATGTCCTGGGTATCCACTTGCGCCGCCGGCTTGTAGTAGCCTTTTTGTTCAGCCATCTGGAAGAGCTGGTATTGGAATTGCTCATCACTGTTGCGGATCTGCTGGATGGTTGAACGAAGCTGCTGGTTGGCGGTTTCGCTGATAACGCTGGCATACCTGGTGAGGCTGGCATTGGTTGATGCCAGAATATCATTGACCATTTCCTTGTCAGTTAAGTGTTTGTTCATTACCAACTCTCCTTTAACCTAAAAATGACATCAGTTTCTGGGCAGTCTGACTGCAGGATTTAGCCGCCTGCTGGAACATCTGCTTGCACTGTGGGTCCTGGCATTGTTCGGAATAGAAATTCAATTTCTTTTCCGTGTTCGTATGGGCCCCGATAAGGTGCCGCAGATTCTGCAATTCCATGTGATTCAGATTCATTTCCAGACTCCTTTCATGGTTTTATTGGGTATGCTCAATATCATTTTGCGCAAGCTACTATACTATTATTCTGTGACAGCTATAGACAGTGGCCAAAAAAAACGATAAGTAATTAATATCAGTACAATGACCTAAAAATGACCTAAATAAGAAAGATATATACCTAAATTTAGGAAAATTGTAGTATAATAATAGAAATTTCCTTGAGATCACTGCACAGGGAGAGTGTACTGTGATTAAGTTGAGTCTGGAACATCTGCAGGTAAATCAGAAATTGGCCCGCAATATCTATGATCAAGATGGGAGGTTGCTGTTAGCCAGGGATATTCTCCTCGAGCCGCGTCACATAGAGCAACTGTTGAAAAAAGGATTTGAAGAGGTCTACCTATGGGAAGAAACCTCTGCTGAAGAAAAGACCGAACTCGATAACCGGGCTGCTATGCGCAAAGCTGTGCTCCTTCCTGGTATTGGCACTGCGGTAGAAGCTTTCCGGGAATTCATGCTCAGTTTGTCTCAAGGGCATGCTATCACCCTCAATCAGGTCGAAGATACAGTTGATTTAATTTATCCTGAAATTATCGGGTCTAACAATATATTGAACCAGATCAAGCTTTTGCGCCAGAAAGACGAGTATACCATGAAGCACTCGGTTTCAGTCAGCATCATCGCTGTAAAATTGGGCGAAGGCATGGGTCTAAACAATAAATCCCTGCGCTGTCTGGCCAAAGCAGCCCTATTGCACGACATCGGCAAAGCCCGAATACCGATGGATCTGATCAATAAGCCCGCCCAACTCACCTCACAGGAGCATAAAGAAATGCAGCAGCATCCCCTGCACGGTTTTAGAATTGCTCAAGAGATGCAGCTAACCGAAAATGAGGTTATTACTGCTATTTTACAGCATCACGAACACTTTGACGGCAGTGGTTATCCTTTTAAGGTTTTGGGGCATAAGCTGCATATTTTCTCTCGTATTATTGCGGTTGCCGATGTTTTTGACGCCCTGACCTCTGACCGGCCATATCGCAAAGCCCTGCCTTTATTTGAAGCCTTGGATGAAGTAGTCAACCGCAGCCTGGGCCATCTCGATCCTTTTATAACCAGGCGTCTGATATCCTATGTATTAAACGTCATCCCTGGTGAAATGGTCAAATTGAGCGATGGCTCTATCGCCTCCGTAGTCCTGGTTAACCAGAACGAACCCCAACGCCCCATGATTCGAGTTAAAGATCAATTCATAAACCTTCAAGAAGAACGCCGGCTGCATGTGATCGACCTCGCCTAAATGACCCGCGCTGGCCTCAGCCTGTTCTCCTTTTTAGCTTCCTTTTTTCATTCTTTGCGTTAAAAGGGTTAAAATAACCCCAAGGAGGATGATATCATGGCAGAGAAAAAGGTCAGGTCGGAGGAAGAGTGGAAGGCGATGCTGGATGACGAGGCCTATCGCATTTTAAGGCAAAAAGGGACCGAAATGGCTTTCCATAATAAGTATTATGATCATCACGAAAAGGGCATCTATTGTTGTGCCGGCTGCGGCCAGCCCTTATTCAGTTCTGCGGTGAAATACGAATCCGGTTCCGGATGGCCCAGTTTCTACCAGCCCCTTGACAAAGAAACCCTGGATGTGGCCAGGGATTTAAGCCACGGGATGATCCGAACCGAAGTAATGTGCAAAGCCTGCGGAGGGCACCTGGGTCATGTATTCCCTGACGGCCCCCGTCCCACCGGCATGCGCTTTTGCATCAATTCCGGGGCACTGGACTTTAAGCCTGAAGACGAATAGACCAGACGGCGGCCATCTGCCCCAGAACGCTATAGAACGTCCTCGATAATGTTAAGGGATTCTGCAAGCGTCCCCGCGTGTCATTGGAGGAGGGGCTTGACACGGCCGCCTGCAGTGATATCCTTGCTGGCGTCTTTCACTACTATATCCCCTTCGCTCAACCCTGAAACGATAGCGATGTGTGCGCTGTCGCTCAAGCCTACCTCAACCGGTTGAATCACAATGCGGTTGTTTTTTATCAAGAAAACTTCTTTGCCGCCGCTGGAAACGGTGCGGACACTCTGGCGGGGTACAACCAAGGCATCCGGCTCCTGCCTGGTCTGAATGGCGATACGCACCTCAAAGCCGGGCTGCAGTGTGCCGGTTTCTTCCATACTGATCATAACCGGTACGCGGCGCTGAATTACCCCAAGTGCGGATTGTTTTTCCTCAGCCTTAGGGTAGATCTGGGCGATCTGTCCTTTAAGGACTTTTGTACCCAAAACCGGGGCAGTGATGTCAACTGCCTGGCCTACGGCGATTTCTGCCAGATCATCGCTTAATATGTGGGCTTTTAACTCCAGATGCTGGCTGGAGCCGATGCTGGACAGCAACTGACCGGGCATGATGGCCTCGCCCTTTTTTACATCAATACTGAGTATTTTGCCGGAAGTGGCAGCGGTGACAATCAATTGTGCTTTTTTGCCCTGTACTTCCCCCAGCGTGCTCTCAAGGTTTTTCAATTGCGCCTGTGCGGCCTGTTGTGAAGATGTCAGCTCTTTTTCAGTGTTTTCCAGAAGCTGCACAGCGGTCAGGGCCTGTTCGTATTCGCTCTGGCTGGCGGCGCCGCTTTGCAGGAGCGAATTGACCCGTTCCAGGTTTTTGCGGGCATCACCCAGCTGCAGGCGGGTGCGGTTAAGGGCTGCTGAGGCCGAATCTAGGCCTGCCCGGGTTTGGTTCATCTGCGACTCGGTCTGGCTGGCTTGTATATTTAAATCCGGATTATCCAGGCGTATCAGGGCTTGGCCGGCCTTGACCTCCTGGCCTAACTCAACCTCCACAGCAGCCACCGTTCCGCTCTGTTGAGCATAAAGAAGCGATTCATTTACAGCCTGCACCACAGCGGTATCATCCACGGTCCGGGCGACAGCCGACCTGGTGACCTTAACCGCATCCATCTCGGCAACACCGCCCTGGTATACTGCGACTCCGGCCAACACCGCAACTACCAGGAAAATACCCCCATACAACCAGCGCCTTTTCTTCATCTTCTTAGCCTCCGCCTCCTGTTAGTCCACATATTTTGACATCTCGATCATGTCTAAAGTTGACAATCCCCGCGTTGCTAACCAGTACCCCGTGAGGACAAAACTCAAACCTACCAGTAAACTGAGCACATAACTAAAGGGGGAGATAACCACCGGAAAGGTGAACATATCGGTGCTCACACTGGAAATATAGAAAACTGCCAGCCAGCGCCCGGTGGGAAGCCCGATGAGCAATCCCGGTACTGCCTGTATCAGTGTATCTTTCAACATCAAGCCGGATACCTCAGTGTGGGTAAATCCCAGGGTCAGCAATGAGGCCAGCTCTTTCTTGCGTTCATTGTAACTCATGACGATGGAGTTATAAATGATGGCCAGGCCCAGGATCAGGGAGAAAAAGATCATGATCCCCACGAATAAGATTGAGCTTTCCATCAGGCTGGTGATATTGTCGATCTCTTTCTGGCGGCTGGCAATAGAATTGATTCCGGTTATATCGCTCAAATCATCCTCAATGGCGGCCGCCTGCCCCGGATCGACCAGGAGCATGCAGCCGGACACTAAATCCGCTTCATGCAGCAGCCGATTGGCCTGGGTCAATGAGGTATAGCATATACTGCCGAAAAGCTGCCGGTTTATGGACACCACCGGCAGTTCGGTAGTTAGCGGCTCGCCCATTTTATAGGCAGTCTCCACAGTCACCAGGTCGCCGGGCTGTGCTCCCAGCTTGCGGGCAGTGATTTCGCCAAGTACAATGCCTTCCTCGGGTATAGCCATGGGATTGCCCTCGTTGTCGGAAGGCATCTTTAGCTGGTTGCCCTCAGCTTGGCCGTTGACCGCATCCTCGACGGTTCTGCCGTTGTAGTGGATTTTCACCGGGATCTCGATAAAAGCCTCTGTACGATTGACTCCTTCCATCCGGGAAATGGACAATAACTCGCTGGTTCTGACCGGTTGATCGAAACGCACCAAATAATGGTAAAGCATCTCTTTATCATAATACTGCTTCATCATATAATCTATGGCATCATTCATGAAAAAGGATATCAGCAATAAAGAGACAGCGGCTACCACCCCGGCCACCGTAACCGCTGTCCGCATACGGTTACGGGCCACAGAACGAAAACTCATCTTCCACAAAGGGCTCAAGCGCTGCCAGAAAAATGGCAGGCGTTCCAGCATATTGCGGGAGGTCTTGCCGGGCGGCTGAGCGCGCATTGCTTCTGCCGGGTTAATGCTGACGACAGGCATGGACGCGCTAAGCCCGGCTGCAAGTCCCACCGCAGCCGCGAGTATAAAGCTGTACGCCACTACCTGAAAATGATAGCCTTCTACTTTGGGGAGGTTAAAGTACATGGCATATATTTCGTTGAGGGATTGGGAGAACAGCAATCCCAGGCTGCTTCCGGCCAAGGCTCCTATCATACTGACCGCCAGGGCATAACTGCTGTAATGAAAAACCACCGCGGAGTTACTGAACCCCAGGCCTTTCATAATGCCGATCTGAGAGCGCTGCATGCGGATCATGCGGCGCAGCAAGACGATTTGTATCCCCGCAGCGATGGTCAAGAAGATGATAGGGAAGAATCTGGCCATGATACGGCCGCTGGTCAGCTCGGAGTCCAGTAAGGAGTGACTGAGCTGATCCTTGCGAGGATAGCTGGCCAGGTTGCCATAGGAAGAAAGCAGGTTCTCGATTTGCGCCACTATGGAATCGGTGTCCGCCCCGGGTGAGAATACCACCAGGATCTGGTTGACCTGCCCGGGAAGGTTGAAGACTTCCTGAGCCTGGTTCAAAGGTATCATGAATATACCGAAGGTTTTAGGATCAGGCACCATGGCGGAGAGGTCTTTGACGGCGTACACGAACTCGGGGCCTATAGCCGTCCCCACCACAGTAAGCGGAATCTGCCTGCCCTCGGCGATTATCTCTACATTATCACCGAAACTCAGGCCATTGGCCTCCAGGTAGGAGGGATCAACCAGGGCCTCCGCCCCGCCGTTGGCCGGATAGGCTTCGAAAAGGCGGCCTTGCTCCAATTCGACGCTATTGACCTGTTGATTCAGGGGCAAAGGGTAAGAGGTGAGCCGGGCTGAGGCCCGAGTGCCGTCCTCTTTTATAACCGCCACATCCTGCTGTATGCGTACGGTTACCTTTTCTATCCCGGGTATGTTGGCGATCTGTTTGGCTACCCCTTCCGGGGCGTGGACCACATGGAAATAATGATCAGCGAAGTTATTGTCATCATAAAAACGCTCCTGAGCATAGCCCAGGTTGGAATAAGTGGTCGACATGGCCACATACAGGGAGATGCCTATGGTAATAACCAGGGCCATGGCAAAAAACTGCCCCTTGCTGGTCCATATGCCGCGCCACAGTTTGCGATATAATACCTTCATTACCACTCAATTCCTTCAGGTGTTGCCCGGCTGGCATTGACTTGGATCTCCGCCACCCTGCCGCTGCTCATACGCACGACCCGGTCGCCGATGGCGCCGATGGCCGCATTGTGGGTTACAATAACTACCGTGCTGCCATGCAGCCGGTTTACCTCTAAGAGCAGCTCCAGTATGCTTTTGCCGGTTTGATAATCCAGGGCGCCGGTAGGTTCATCACAAAGCAGGATCAAGGGCCGTTTCACTATAGCCCTGGCGATAGATATGCGCTGCTGCTCGCCGCCGCTGAGTTGAGACGGGAAATGGTCCAGGCGTTCATCAAGCCCCACCTGCATGAGCACTTCCTGGGTCGACAGCGGGTTATCGACCAGACTGGCAGCCAACTCCACGTTCTCCCAGGCGGTTAAATCTGATATCAAATTATAGAACTGGAAAACAAAGCCGATATGGTCCCGGCGGTATTGAGTCAGTTCATTGTTGCCGGCCAGGTGCAAAGCCTGCTGGCGAAAAGTCAATTCACCGCTGCTGACCCGATCCATACCGCCTATCAGGTTTAATAAAGTGCTCTTCCCAGAACCGCTGGGACCGAGGATTATCAGTACTTCCCCCGCAAAAATGTCGATAGTGGTGGCTTTAAGGGCTTCTACCGAGACCTCGCCCATCACATAGGTCTTGGTTACATCCTCCAGGTGAACCAGAACATGATCCGCCATTTGCTGCTCCTCCCCACAAGTGCCGGTGTGCCGTCAAGTTGAATTTACCCCTTCAAGGTAGCGCTGTCAATGGAAAACAGAGCTAGAAATGATTCCGGAAAGCAGTTGCCGCTGCTCACGCGCTTTGGGTCTGAGGTTCGGCTGGAGGGGATAAATCGGGGATGTTGAGTGCAAGTAGCAGATTGAGCAGGGCAATGCCTGCGGCTGCCAAAAACACCCACTGATAGCCGAAACTGGCCCAGATCAGTCCGCCTCCGATGGGAACCGTCATGGAAACCATGTGATCCAGGGTTACGCCCATAGATAGCGTGGGACCGATATCATCAGGGGTGTCGACGATGCGGTTCAAATAGGTGGCCCGGGCCATATTGACCGCGAAGAGGACCTGGTCAGTTATAAAACAGGCCATTATCACTGTTAAGGCCAGGTTGGCTGGAAACCAGGCGGGTGCAAAGGCATATAGGATGCAGATAACGATCAGACCCAGCGATTCAGCCGCAATGATGCGCTTTTCTCCGATGCGGTCGATGGCCATGCCCAGGAGGGGACGAAAGAAAAGGCCCACCGCCGTACCGATCATACTCAAAATAGCAAAGACTTCCACCCCCTGGTCGAAAAGACGGATCAAGACCCAGGGGGCAAAGGTGAGAAATATCTGCTTGCGGGCTCCGAACAGGATATTTAGTAAATAGAAAAGGTTATATTTTTTCTTGAACAGCAGGTAACGGGGCGGTCTCTTAATTGGCTCGCCTTTAATCATGGCCATGCACACCGCTGCTGTCAGGGCACAGCTCCCCGCGATACCGAAGATTAAAGCGAAAGAAAAGTCAAACCGGCTCACCCCGATATAGACCAGGAGCGAACCCAATAAAACCCCGGCCGCTTCGAGACCTCCGATCTGTCCCAGCAATTTGCCGGCCTGGTTTTTATCCGCCAGGCGCAAGGCCAGTGACGAGCGCATCACCATAAAAAGATGAGCGCCGGTGCTCCACAGCAACATCCACAATACCACCAGGACCATATTGTACGCGAAAAACCCCTGCCCCCACAACGACACCGCCACCATCAGGGCCGCTACCATAGTCACCCGGGTGTCCTTTAAGAAAAGCAGAAGAGTAAAAACCACTACCACCAGAAAACCTGGCAACTCGCGGGGAAATTCCAGGGCTCCACGGGCTATTTCGCCGAGATGATGAACCTGAGCCAGGTAGTTGTTAAAAGAGGGGTCATACAGACCACTGTATATCCCCATCATCAAACTTGCCAGGGAAAACAGAAGCAGGCTCAGATTATAGCGCCGCAAATCCATAGAAACTCACTCCCCGCCACCGCATTCATTCAGACTATTGTACCTCTTTGCACTCTCTACTCACAAGGGAGTTGATGAGACTGAATGGGTAAGGTATGAGAAGCAATTGATGAGCAAAGTCCTGGAGGAGGCAAAAGGTAGGCGGTTAGTAGACGGGTACTAAAGTGGAGTAAAAATCACCTATGTGTAGGAAGAGCAACGGTTGTCTTTTAAAAGCAAACCGGCGGGGGATGGCCTCAAGAACATCCCCCGGCTGGACTCAATTAAGCATGATCTCCGGTGAAGTCCTGGTTTTCTCAATGGGAAAGGCATTGCCTCCGAGGATATCCTGGTAAACCGACTGATAGTCTAAGGCCATGCGCTGCCTGGAAAACCGGGTTTCAACCCACTGACGGCAATGACTGCGCGGCAGGGAGGCAACCTTGGGCATGACCTCGCAGGCCTCGGCGACGTTCTGTACCAGGAAACCGCTTACGCCGTCTTTTATCACCTCGGGCATCGAACCCTTGTTAAAAGCAATTACAGGAGTGCCGCAGGCCATTGATTCAACCACGGTCAAACCGAACATCTCCTGATATGATATGGGGTGCAAGACCGCATAAGCATTCCGCAAAAGCTCATCCCTTTGAGGCGGGCCTACCGAGCCGATATATATGATTTGCCGGTTGTCTATATGCGGAGCCACACGTTCGTTATAGTAATCCTTGTCCTGGATAATGCCGGCGATCAATAATTTCATCCCGCTTTGCCGGGCAATCTCTATGGCCTGCTCGGTGCCCTTATCGGGATGTATGCGGCCCAAGAATACCAGATAATCACCGGGCTTGTCGCTGAAGGTAAACTCATCCAGGTTTATGCCGTGGTAAACCGTACGGACATAGTCTAAGTCGCGGTGCCTATCCGAATCGCTGATAGATACATAATAATTGTTGCGGTTATATTCGCGGTAAATTGGTACTATCTTAGGCGAAGAGAAGCCGTGGATGGTGGTCACCACCGGTGTATCTGTCATACGGCTGAAGGCTAAGGGAATAAAATCGTAATTGTTGTGAATCATGTCATATTTGTGCGCATTCTCGAACAGGTGGGCGATGTGCATCGCTTCCCAAACCTTGGGATCGATCTCCGGGTTCTCCTCATACGGATAGGGGCAGATATACTCCAAGCGAGCCGCCGTTTTGGAATCACCGGTGGCATACAATGTTACTTCGTGCCCCAGTTTTACCAGCTCTTCAGTGAGATTCGAGACTACCAATTCCCAGGGGCCATAGTGCCGAGGCGGCGTCCTCCAGGCGATGGGTGACAGCATTGCAATTTTCATGATATACCTCCAGGTTTTTGATGCCCGCCCCGAAGCCGGATGTTTTATTAATCATAGATAAAACAGTGCGGGCATCTTAATCGTCTGTTATTTATTTGCCAGCTGGGGTTCGAGACCTTTATGCAGCCGGTACTGCTCATACATAGCGCTGAGATTGCCGATCGGGTCCGAATAGAAATCCTCCCGGTCATAATCCTGCAGCCAGGGATGGCGCTTCTCTACCTTCTCCGGGGCGGGTTCATAGAGCCGCTGAGTCTTGAAAGCCTCCAAAGCTGGTTTAGGGGAGTGATCAGATCTGAACAGGCCGAAATACCTCTCATGTATTCTCCTGTCCAGAGGAGGGCGATCCCATAGATGGGGGTGATAATCCGCGAAGCACCAGGCCAGGGCACCCAGGATATGCTCTTGTTGCAGCAGAGTCAGGGCTCTCTGGTAGAAGTCCTTAACCGACTTTTCTTCAAAAAGGGGGAAAAGGCTTAAAACTGCGGTTTCAGCCCTTTCTTGATCGTTTTCACAGGTTGGTGCGCCAAACTCCTCCAGCAGCACAGGCTTTCCGCCCATCCACTCGGTTACCGTGGCCAGGAAAGGAAGGGCATGAGCGTCGAAAGGATCCTTTACCCAGGCCAGGTAGGAGGGATAGCCATGCATGCAAAGGTAGTCGCAGTACCTGGCGACATCCTGCGGCCACATACGGCGGTCCTGTTCCAGATCTTCGCTGTGCATGCCGATGGTAACCGGCATACCCGGGCTATAGCTGCGGATGGTTGAGGTCATTACATCCAGCCAGCCTCGGGCCCTTTCCCGGTCGGGAGGTATGGCGAAATTGGAGTTTTCATTGCCCAGGTCGTAGCCGTACAGAGACTGGTGGCCGTGGACGTGCTGGCAGACTGAGGCGATCTGAAGGGCTTGGGCTTCGATAACGGCTTCATCGCTGTAGCAATCCCGCAAAGCCCTGTCGGTGTATATCACACCTCCGGCATATATATCGAAGGGTTGGGGCGCTGAGTAATCGGTCAGCATCCAGGCCGGCATCCAATTGACCCCGCTCATGTGGCCGCAGAAGAAGGTAGGCATGATCTGCAGCCCGTGGCGCCAGGCAATATCCATCGTTGTGGCAAGATGCTCCAAAGCCGCTGGGGAGATGAGGTCTGGCCGGGGCTGGAAGTCTTCCCAGGTAAGAAAAATGCGCACCAACTTAAACCCATGCTGCTGTAACAGACTAAAATCGCGGTTCACCTCGTTGGGGTCAAAATTCTTCCACCAGTACATGGCTTTATGAATCGGCCAGTAATTGATGCCCTGCAGGAAAGGCGTATTATCTGCCATATGATCACCTCCAGCAAAAAGGTTACAGTTAGTAGCCTTCCTCCACTTTTGCTCTTTTATTCCTTATGTTATGCCGGGCTGGCATCGGGCAGAAAAAATCTTTAGAAGTCGGAATGAAGACCCAG
>NZ_DIPG01000012.1:0-3842 GCF_002426325.1 Syntrophomonas sp. UBA5494
ATATCCTTTATCACCTTATCAGCGGTAACAATCCTGGACTTCTTGGACTGCTGCCAGGCGATATCACTTTCGATCAGGTTTAAATAGGCATTGGCATCGTCCTGGTAGGTGCCGTCGGCAGGGACATAAAATACGCTGGCTGCGGCCTTATCCCGCAGCAGTTCATTGCTCTCAATCTGATAATCCGCTATCTTAACGCTGCTGCTATGCTTTAGGCCTTTTTCCACGGCCTGTGTCAGCGTCAGAACGGGTTGTTCCTGCTCCGGGGAAGGTTCTTCTCCCAAAACGGAAGCTGGCCAGGACCAGCAGGAAACCGTTAACGTCAGGGCTGCCAATATGGCGGTCAATATCCGACCCGCTTGCATAGGAAAACCTCCTTTATTCAAAACGCAATGCTTCGATGGGATTGGAACGAGCTGCCTTGCTGGCAGGATAGTAGCCGAAAAAGAGCCCCACCATCAGCGAAAAGCCCAGGGCAACCGCTATCAACCAGGGCGAGAGCTTGATTTGGAGATCTGCCAGAGTTCCCAGTAAAGAGCTGCCTCCCCAGCCCAAGAGTACTCCGATTATTCCTCCCCAGATACAGAGCAGCAGGGCTTCGATCAGAAATTGGGTCATAATAGCCCGGGGGGTGGCTCCTACTGCCATGCGTACCCCAATTTCCCGGGTCCGCTCGGTTACTGACACCAGCATGATATTCATAATACCGATACCCCCTACCAGGAGCGAAACCGCTGCTATGCCCCCCAAAAGAAAAGTAAATATACGGGTAGTGTCTTCTATGGTGGATAATACCTGGGCCATGTCCTGGATCATAAAGTCGTCCTCCGCACTATCCGCCAAGCGGTGACGCTGGCGCAGCAAGGTAGTGACGGCATTTTTCAGAGGTTCCAGGGATTCGGTATTGACGGCTTGAATATTGATGGTCCGCACTGCGGCGCTGCCCAGCAGTCTTTGCTGGGCAGTGGTTATGGGGATGTAAACCGAATTGTCCTGATCAGATCCGGAACCCTCCGCTCCCCTTGAAGTCAAAACCCCTATGACCGTATAGTTAAGGCCGTTTATCTGCAACTGGCTTCCCACCGGACTCTGCGCGCCGGTATACAGATTATCTACCACGGTCTGACCGATTACAGCTACCAGACTTCCCTGAGCCAGGTCTTCCTCAGTTATGAATCCGCCCAGCCGGGTAGGCCAATCTTTTATATCCTGCAGAGCCGGGACGGTACCGCTGACCGGCGCGGTCCAGGTAAGGCTGCCTACGGACAGGGTAGCCTGGGTACTTGATTCAGGGGCCACATGTTGTATCAGGGGCAGATCAGATATGGCAGCAACATCGTCCATGGTCAGCTGCGCGGTGGCGGTGGCTCCCCGCACCGGGCCGAAACCCCCTCCCGAAGTAACAATCAACAGGTTAGACCCCATACTGGCTATCCGGTCGGTTATACCTGAACTAGCCCCTTGGCTCAAGGACACCATGGTGATGACCGCGCCAACCCCAATGATAACCCCCAGCATAGTCAGAAATGAGCGCATCTTGTTGAGCAAAAGGCTGCGCCAGGCAATTTGCAGGCATGATATCAAGTCCATGTTTCTTCCACCTTATTCTCTACTTGGCCGGTATGGCTCGAAGCTGGTTTTTGACCGCTTCGGTATTAACCACCATACCATCGCTGAGGCGTATGATACGCTGGCAGTGTTGTCCGATCTCGTTTTCATGAGTAACTATTACTATAGCAAGCTGTTGTTCACGGTGCAGGTTTTGCAGTAAAGCCATGATTTCGTGGCTAGTGCTGGTATCCAGTGCTCCGGTAGGCTCATCGGCAAGAATCAGTCTGGGCCGGTTGACCAAGGCGCGGGCGATGGCTACGCGCTGTTGCTGACCTCCCGATAGCTGATTGGGGCGGTGATGCTCCCTGCCCTTGAGCCCGACCAAGTTCAACATTTCTAAAGCCCGGCGCTGGCGTTCCCTGCTCTTTATCCCCGCATAGATCAGGGGCATAGTGACATTTTCCAGGGCTGAAGCCCTTCCTAAAAGGTTGAAGTTCTGAAATACGAAGCCGATGAGACGATTGCGCAGAAATGCCAATTGCTCTGGGGCCAGGGCCATCACCTCATAACCGGCCAGGGTATATGAACCGCTGTCGGGCTTATCCAGGCAGCCCAGGAGATTCATCAAAGTTGATTTCCCTGATCCGGAATAACCCATTATGGCAGTCATCTCATGTTCCCCGATGTCCAGCGTGATGCCGCGCAAAGCTCGTACCGGGGCCCCTGCTCCGTAATAGGTCTTAACGATTTCTTCCAGTTTAATTAATGGTTGATTCATGGCGGTCCCTCTTGTGAAAAAACGGCTAAGGGCGTATCATCACAGGCGCCCCCATTCCCGGGGCACTGCGGTTATCATTGTTCCTGGTTTGAGCCGAAGCAGCCGGATTGTCCCCGCTGGCGCTGCCGCCCAGCGATGAGCCGATGATGATTTGGTCACCTTCCTGCAAACCCTCTATGACCTCAATATTTTGGCTGTCGTTCAGCCCTGTGCTTATCGCTTTTTGGACCGGCTGGTTGTTCTCTAAAACCAGCACCACTTTTTGCTGGGCTTGGTCCGCCGCTGCGGTCTGCCTGGCTGCAATACCGCTGGCAGAGGCTGCAGATCTGCCGGCTGCCGCACCGCTCCTGACATAGGACTCCGCATAAGATACAGCCATCATGGGAATAGTCAGGACATCTTTTGACGCCGCTATGATGATATTGGCGTTTACCGACATCCCTGAGCGCAACAACCCCTCGCTGTTGTCGATGATGATAATTACCGGGTAGAAATTGACATTGCTGACGGTAGTAGCTTCCGGTGAGATCTTATCCAGCTTGCCGGTAAAAGTCCTATCAGTGTAAGTTCCGCTGGTGAATTCGACCTCCTGGCCGGGTTCGAGCCGGCCCACATCGACTTCGTTGACCAGGGCTTTGAGATAGAGTTCTTCGCTGATGAGGGTGATCAATGAGGCGCTGTTGGAAGAACCTCCACTGAGGCCGGCCTGGCTGTCCACAGTGCTGATGATGCCGGAGAATGGGGCAATCAATTTGGCGCTGCTCAATTCGTTGCGGTCCATTTCCAGTTTAGCCTGGCTGCTTTCCAACTGCGCCTGTGCTGAAGCCAGGTCCAATTCAGCCTGTTTATATCCGTCCAGGGCTTCGTTGAGGGCAGACTGGGAAATAAATCCCCCGTCAAAAAGCTCTTGTTGCTGCTCCAGTTTTGTTTTGGCCTGGTCCTCTTTTCGGGTGAGATTCTGAATTTGAATCTCCTGTTGAGAGAGGTTTATCTCTGATTGCCTTACCTGGGCCAAAAGAGAAGTATCATCTTGCTCTGCCAGAACCTGGCCCTTGCTTACCTTATCT
The DNA here is from genome assembly GCF_002426325.1 of Syntrophomonas sp. UBA5494. NCBI lineage: Bacteria > Bacillati > Bacillota > Clostridia > Eubacteriales > Syntrophomonadaceae > Syntrophomonas > Syntrophomonas sp. UBA5494. The sequence continues at coordinate 3,397 of NZ_DIPG01000012.1, forward strand.
CCGGGCTGCAGGGTGATGGATTTAACATCGCCGCTGTTCTTAAACTGTAATTCTGCTCTTTCGACCGGTTCGATGGTGCCGGTAGCCTGGACTACATCCATAATTGAGCCTCTTACCGCCGAAGCAGTCAGATAACCGGCTTCAGCCGGCTTATCCATTTGCCGGTAAACTAAAAAACCGGTTGCTGCTATGACCAGCAGCACACCTATAATAATAATTGGCTTTCTAGGTTTAAATGGCTGGGGCATTACAGTTTGGGGAAGGCTTTCGTTTTCAGTCATGGGAAATTTCACCTCACAGAACCTGATCATTCCATCTCCCATGTTAAAACCCCATTGTTGCAAAATTATAAGAAAAGTGTGTAAAAACTGTGGAATGAATAAGAAGTGCAAACCTAAGCCAGTTATAGGGGAGGGTTTTAAAAATGAGTTGTGTTGCCTGGAATA
>NZ_DIPG01000012.1:4047-20532 GCF_002426325.1 Syntrophomonas sp. UBA5494
TCACCGCAGCGAATGGTGACCAGAGCCATAACGTCTCCAGTACTTATCCGTTCGATCACACCTGTGAACCAGTTCATCAGCCCCAGGTTGGCAGGCAGGCTGTGCAGCTGGTCTTGCCGGTCGGCAGCATCGGAAAACACTATCTGGCCGACGCCATTCATGTCTTTGTAGGCGTCGCACTCCAGGGAGGTTTGACTGCACATACTTATTGAACAGGTGTTGCATCCCGGGATTTCTCTGTATTTGTCCCAGCCGAAACCTGCATAATAGGCCTTGCATTCGGCCTCGGTCTGTGTGCAGTATCCAAATACCTCACAACTGCCGCATTCTACGTATGTATCTCTCACTCAACTTTCCCCCTATAATTCTATGTCCCCAACACGTCTGTGCAGATGCTACTTAGCCCTCCTTTCGATTTATTGTGACAGGATAGTTCCAATTTCTATTGTACTACTACAAAAAATGCTTATAAATAAAAATGCATGGTATCACATCTATTAATTCCTTGGAATGGGAAAGAAAGGAAGCGTACATTATAGAACAGTATAATTGGCACGCACAATGGCGCCGTAACATATTTTTCAGGGGTTAGCGGTTGCCTTGGGGAGAGGGGTGGGAAGTGCCGGATTGTGGACTTTGGTGTACCTTGCCGCGGGCCAACGAGGCGAAAACACCGAACAATGACAAAACAGTGAAGGTGATAAATGAAGTTCTGAGGGTGTGGGTGATCGCCGTATGGCTGGCTGAGTTTAGAGGGGTTTGGCCAACATAGATAGAGATGATCAGAGTGGCAATGGCCATGCATACGGATTGCCCTACCAAACGCATGGTACCGATGGTTGATGATGCTATGCCATAGAAACGGGGTTCGACAGAACTCATGACCGCATTGGTATTAGGCGAGGAGAACAGGGCAAATCCAAGTCCGATCAAGGGCAGAATCACCATGACCAACCACAGCGAAGTATTTTCATTGATAAAGGCTAAAACCAGCAGACACAGGGTGTTGAGGGCCATTCCGCATGAGGCCACCAGACGCGGCTCGATACGGTCGGATAAGGTGCCTGCCATAGGTGAGAATACAGCCATCAAAACCGGCTGAATCAGCAGGATCAAGCCTGCCGTCTGGGTGTCCAGGCCTCTAACAATCTGCAGGTAGATCGAAAGCAAAAAGGTCAGGGCAAAGGTGCTGCTGTAATTGATCATGGCCGCCAGATTGGAGAAGGCAAAAGCTTGATTGTCCCTAAACAGGCGTATATTGAGAATTGGGGAAAGGCTCCTCAGCTCCACCCAGGCAAAAGCGCACAGTAATGCCACTCCCAAAATTGCCAGAGCCCCTGCCCAGGTCTCGGTGGTAATAGCGGAGAGGCCGTACAATAAGGAGATCAGTCCTAAACCGTAAAATAGGCTGCCCTTCCAATCGAAGTCTTCATTGGCAGCCCCCTGCCATTCACCGCTCAGGTGATGATATATCTGATAAGCGGCAACCAGGCCCAACAAGGCGGTTAAATAAAAAATGGTTCTCCATCCCAGGTGTTGGGTCAGAAAACCTCCCAGAGCCGGTCCCAGAGTCAATCCGGTATAGGTCAGGGAAACACTCCACCCCATGGCTTTGCCGCGCTGCTGAGGCGGGTATACTGAGGTCAAAATGGCCATGCCGGTTCCAAATATCATGGCAGCGGCTACACCCTGCAAGAGGCGCCAGAAAATCAAAGTTTCCATACTGTTGGCCAGTGTGCTCAAGAGGGTAAAAAGGGTATATAAGATTGTGCCTGCCAGGTAGTACTTGCGGCGTCCTTGAATATCGGCCAGGCGCCCTAACGGCAGCAGAAATGCCGCTGACGAAAGCAAATATGAGGCGACCACCCAGCTGGACATGGTGGCCGTGCTGGCATATTCCTGCACCATTACCGGCAGGGCCAGGTTTATCGCGCTGCCCATAAAGGCAACCATGAATGAGGTGGACATGACCGCGATCAGGGCGGCCTGTTCAATAGACCTCTTGGAATCCTTTGCCATAGATTGTACCCCGTTAATGAATGTGACCTATAATATTATACCTTTTATTAAGTATTGCAACAGTAAATGTCCACCATGAATCTTATGAAGATGTTAAACATTTTATTATTACTATGCTAGAATATATACGGCGGTCGCAGCCTACCCGCCTTAAAAAAACAAGGAGGTCTGTTATATGCAGCCTAAAGATGCCCCGATATCTGTCATGTTCTTGATTATTACCTGTCTGTTTATCACCTGCCTGTTAATTACCAATATTGTGGCGGGACGCCTGGTGGATCTGGGCGGCATGGTATTAACTGCCGATCTGTTTCTTTTTCCTGTAACTTATATCTTCGGAGATGTTCTCACCGAGGTGTATGGATTCAGGCGAGCTCGCATCACCATATGGCTGGGATTTGCGGCCAACCTTTTCATGGCTGTGTTTTTCATGGCTGTTGTCAGATTGCCCTGGCCGGAGTTTTGGGAGCAAGAACCGGCCTACCTCACCGTACTGGGTTTTGCCCCGCGGTTGGTTTTAGCCTCATTGCTGGCCTATTTTGTCGGAGAATTTTCCAATGCGGTTATACTGTCCCGTTTGAAGATCTTAACCAGCGGGCGCTGGCTGTGGACCCGCACCATTGGCTCAACCCTGGTTGGTCAGGCTCTGGACACCCTGATTTTTATGTCAGCAGCTTTTTATGGCTTGTATTCTGCTCCGATCTTTATGAGCATGGTGGCGGTTCAATACGGATGGAAAGTGGCTTACGAAGTTCTGGCTACCCCGTTTACCTATGCTTTGGTAGGATGGCTGAAAAAGCGCGAGGGAGAAGTCTTCGACAATGGAATAAGCTATAATCCGTTTGCGATCACAGTCAGATCCTCATCGCAATAAGCCGGGGGCTGCTGGCACAGCCCCCGGACCGTCGACAAAAGCGAATATCTGCGTTGCTCAATAGGCCCGCTCAATCAACGCACTATTTGTACGCCTCAATCGCGGGCCTATTTCGCGCCTTGCTCTTCGCTTCCGCCGTTCGCTCTGTCCGGCTGGTTGACTTTGTCAATAAGCCGGGGGGCTGTTAACACAGCCCCCCCATGGTTCTAAGCTATATCGAAATCATCGGTTTGCCTGGTTACCAGGCGAGCGCTCTTCTTGCTGTTCAGCGTACCATTATTGCCTACAAAAACGTCTTTTGTCACTAATGTGTCCATTACTGCCGAGATTTCTTGGGCTGTAGCTGCTGCTTTGGCTCCGGCGATGCGTATGGTATGATTCTTGTTCAAGCTGGTGTTAAAACCCATCTCAATAGTGCGTTCAATGGCCATTTTAATCCCTCCTTTGCAGAGCTGGTAAGCGGCTTAACCTTCTTCGGTCAGCTCGACGGTATTTACCCGCTGAACTGCCAGACAGGCGGATTCGTGCAGACTGATGATGCCTTCAGCCGCCTCAAAAACGTCCTCATCATTAGCCGAGTTTTTGAGGTTGCCGTACTGTCTTTTCCTGGTTACTTGCCGACCAAATTCATCCAAGCCAGCGTCCATGACTAAAACCAAATCACTGGCTACCGGCGTTGCCACAATTGCCATGAAAATCACCTCCTCCAAGTAATGGGAGCGATGCTCCTGCATCAATGTTAAGCTGAGATTCTCGTTAAGTCGAAGACGGGATCCCCATAAAATACCCCTGCAAGTCGAGGACGATGACCAGAGTCGGACAGAACGGCCCGGATGAAACCATATTCCGGGTTTTCCCGTCGTAATCGAACCTGCTTCCTTATCGACCCGGAAGTAAAAGGAATCGCCCGCCAGGATAGCGAAGTAGTGTTCAATTTTACATATAAGGAGTCGGCGCCATGAATAAGCCAAGCCATCAGATCGACCAGATAGTGCGCACCCTGGCAAACTCACCCAATACCGTGGTGGTCACCGGTGCAGGCATCAGCACCGAAGCGGGGATACCTGATTTTCGGGGTCAAAACGGAATTTATCGTCAATTGGGTGAAGACCGGGTTATGAGTATAATAAACATCGAAACTTTTAATAATAATCCCCGGCTGTTCTATGATTTCTATAACCAGCATTTTATTTTTCCTACCGTCGAGCCCAGCAAGGCCCATTATATGCTGGCTGAAATGGAGAAAAACGGCTTTATTAAAGGAATTGTCACGCAGAATATAGATGGGCTGCATGAGAAGGCTGGAAGCCGCCGGGTGGTGGCGGTTCATGGCAACAGCGAACGCTATGTTTGTACCAATCGGCATTGCGGGGAGCTTTTCAGCTGGGCTGGAGTACGCGAACAGGGCGTCATTATTCCCACCTGTGACCAGTGCGGTTCGATTTTAAAGCCGGACGTGATTCTTTTCGGTGAGCCTATCAAATCTTTTACCGATGCCCAGGATTTGATAATGGGGGCACGGACTTTGCTGGTTATCGGGTCGTCACTGACAGTATATCCTGTGGCAGGCTTTGTAAGGGCCTTCAGCACTTTTTATCAGGACTTGATCATAATAAACCGGGGACCAACCCAATTGGATCACGCTGCCCTGGTGAAAATCGACGGCCCCAATACCGGCGAGACTTTAGAAGAAATCAACCATTGCCTGAACCTGATAGGTTGACAAAGGCCAACGCCGCCAGGAAAAAAAACGGTTCATCCCTGTAAAGATGAACCATTTTGGCGGGATCAGGACAATCGATTAGTCCATGGGCCCGCCTTCCCAGTATTGCCGGATTTTGCGTAAGGCGTAGCCACCGAAAAACAATCCGTTGACAAAAGCCAAAGGAATGGCCATAGCCCCAAACCAATGGAATTTTTGTCTCAAGTCTTCTTTGCCGTCGGTAGTCCGGTATCTTGTCATATGCTTTCCCTCCTTCTAGAGTAGTTTAAGCATATGCAAGTGGTTTATTTCAGGATTTGTATGGCCTTACTTGTTCAATAAGGTGGGGATTACTTTTTTTAGCAATAAAAACAACAGCGTGCCGCCAAAAATAATAATCAGAAACAGGGACACTATTTTAACAAACATGAAAAACCTCCGGCTTTTTTGTTAGCTTGCCGGAAAACGCGGTGGGATATGCGATAAATAGGTTTTGTTCGCGGGGATTATGCCAGGACGTATTCTCTTAAATTCAACTTATCAATGTCGTCGCCATTTAAGGCTCGAATGACCATAATAGTGGCAAATTGGGATAAATCGATCATATGAGTGCGGCTGAGGCGCCTTCCGGTGTTGTCCACAATGATGCGAATAACCGGACGGGTGGGTACAACTTTATTCACTTCCATAACTATGCCTATATAGCCGGTGCTGATTTCCACCAAACTCCCTACCGGATAAATGGCTATATTTGAAACCAAAGCAGTTACGAAGTTGGGATCCAGATAGACCCCGGACATACGCTCCAATATGGTTAAGGCTTGATTGACCGTGTAAGAAGGGCGATAAGGCCGATCAGCCAGCAATGCATCATAGACATCGGCCACAGCTACGATGCGTGCATATTCATGAATAGACTCGCCTCTCAGGCCGCGGGGATACCCCTGGCCATCCCAGCGCTCATGATGCTGAAAGGCTATGTGGGCGGAGAGCAGAGAAAGGTCGGCATAGTTCCTCAGCATTTCGAAGCCGTAGTTGGTATGACGCTTTATCTCATCGAATTCCTGACGGCTGAGGTCATCCGGTTTGTTGAGAATTTCTGAATCGATTTTGGTTTTGCCGATATCATGAAGCAGTGCGCCAACCCCGAGTTCAGTCAGCCGGGCTTTGTCAAAATGCAAAGTAATGCCGGTCATAATAGATAGAACGCATACATTTACCGAGTGGGCAAATAGATAGTCGTCAAAGGCGCGAATGTCAGTCAGTTGCACCAGAATATCGTCAGAGGCCAGCAACTCGTCAATGATACTGTTAACGATGCTAGCCACCCGGTTTATGTCAAGTTTGAGGTGATCATGCAGGTTTATAAAGCTCGCTTTGACCATTTCTATGGTTTCCAGACGAACCTTTTCCGGTATTACGTCCTCTGGCTCCACTGTCTCAGGCACGTATTGCTCACGAATATATACCGAAGCGATGCCCAGTTCATCCAGGCGTTTGATGGCGTCAACTGTCAGTACCATGCCTGCCTGGGCTAGAACATGGGCATTGCCGTAGTAAACGGAACGCGCTACCACCATGTTTGGTTTCAGGTGTTTGATCTTAATTCTTCTCAAAATACCACCCGATCAACAAAGAATGTCATTCTTCCCATTATTTCTTTATTACTGTTATACTTCCTGCCTGGACCAAGAAAAAAATTGCATAATACACAATAATTGCTCCTATTAAAGAATCATATGTTGAAAAATGACTGCGGCGGGGTTTGCCGGGATGGTTTGCCAATCACCCCGCGAAGTGTTAAATTACAATTACATTTATAGATGGTAAAGGAACCTGGCATGAGAAACCGCAAAGGATTACCCATTAATTATTTTAAGGATATTATCAGCGATCTCCGTCAATTGTCGGGAAGCAATGAAGGCCGTCTCTTTATGCTGGACTTATTCGAGGAGGTTCCGCATGAAACCCGGCCTTTAATCTTGGAGGGTTTGTCAGCTTTCCGCGAAGAGGCGGTCATAGAGTTTATCGAAGTGATAAAACTTGAGTTTGACAAGGAATATAAGCAATTATGCAACCGGGTTTTAGATAAAATGCACCTGGCGGGTATGCCCAGGTCAGTATTGGCCCCCTTTCAAGGGACATTTTACAAGGCCTATGCTTCCTGCACCAGGCATACCGGCCGGGTAACCCTGGACGTAGCCTGGAAAATCGGCCGAAAGAACTTGCATGTGGAATGCTTCTACCTTACTTTCAACAGCGACGGCATACATAGCTTCTTCCTGGTTGAAAATATGCTGCCGGCTCAGTATGACCGGGATCGCAAAAACCTGCCGGATATGACGGAAATCAGTTTGGATGAAGCCTGTTTCCTGGTCTCCCAGGCCTATCACCACAACCTCCGCCATATGAGCCGCCCGGCTCTGGGGCGCTTTCTGTATCAAAAGTATCTGTTTGAAAAAAGCGATCTCGGTTCTGAGCGCGAACGGAACCTGGTTCGCCTTCTGTCGGCGAAATTGAACCCACGCCAGCTGGTTAACAGCATATTTCACGCTTATAAATATCATGATTGGGATTATATTCTGTGCTTGCTCCGTGAAGCGGCATTTGGGCTTAAAACCGATTTTGAAATGGATGCGATCATGAACTCCGCGGCAATATTTATTGAGGGCGGAGCCTGCAAAGAGCAGGGCGATGTTGATAGACCCATTGTTGGGGCCTATTCCATCGTCATTGAAGCAGGGGAGTTCTATTACCGCGAATACCTGGTGGGGTTGATTAAAACAGAAGATAGCTGGTTGATCGAATCATTTGAAGAAACTTACAAAAATTGTTGCAGCACCAAGTATAATCCTTTTAGTGATCCCGCCTTTTGCCGGGTATATGAGATTATTGATCTGGAGCAGCTGCTTGCCAAACTGGATGACCTGGACGGGGTAAGGGAAGTTAAGGAACTGCCTGATGGAATGCATATGCGCCTGACTTATCGCGAAGAGGATTTTAACTGCGGGGTATCATTTATGAGCGGCGTAGTTGCCGACCTGGTAGTGAACGGGGATGAATTTGTGGTAATCTGCCAGGATGATGATAACCTAAACGGCCTCCATGATTTTCTGGAGGATGAGGTTAGTTGCGTTCTATTAAGAGAGGATTATCAGGTGAATGTGCTCACCGCCTTTCGTTATTTGGGCGGGCAGTATGTAAGCTTCGAAGATGTGCTTTTGGAACCGGGCAGTGAGGCGGCTTGTGATGACGGCATGCGCTTGATAAGCGCGCACTATCATATCAAGGACCGGCAAAGAGTCGTAGAAAGACTGGAAACCATGGGAAAAGACTTCTGTTTCCAGGGTAGAGATTTCCAGCTCTATTATCAGGTGGAGGCCTCTGCCCACGGACCGGCTTTTGAGGCTGAGTACATTATGGGGTCAAATTGGATAGCCGTTTCCACCTTTGGAGACAGTGACATGGCCAGGGTCAGACAGCAATTTGAAGCCGATATGTATGGGTGCCTGGAGTTCGATGGCATGGAGATCCGGGAAGATGGCATCTTCGATATACTTACGGCTGACCTGAAAAAAGCTTATCCTCAGCTTTCAGCCATACTGAAAGAACTATATTTAAACAAGTGGGTGCATTCTCACCTCAGCCTCTTACAGGGGATGAGCCCCTCCGAGGCCCGGCAGACCGAGGAGGGCAACCGTCTGTTGTGGGCTTTGTACAAGAAGATCAAGCGCAGGGAAGGGAACCGTCATCTAAGCGGAAAGCCTAACAATATCATACTGAAAGAATACATTCGCAAAATCGAGCAGAAATGACAGCTAATGCGACGTATACTATTGACAAACAGCGGTATGATTCAATATACTTGATGAATATTAAATAATGAATTAATCACACCGAGGAAGGGACTTGACACCTGAAATCACTTGATTACAGAGAAGCTGGCCATGTGCTGAAAGCCAGTATCAACATTTCTGGTGGTGATCATCCCGGAGGAGCAATCTGAAAGGCTTGCCTGAGTAGGTGCTGCCGGACGCAAAAGTCCGTTATCAAGACAGTGTGCCGGAAAGCACGCGCTGTAAGTGGTCGCATGGGCGACAAACAGGGTGGTACCGCGGGAGATTCCTCTCGTCCCTGACCGGGACGAGGGGATTTTTATATTCTTTTATAGCTTGCAAACAGAAACTTGTTGAGCAGGTTGGGCTATCTAAGGAAGGTGATCGGGGTGAAAAGCGACACAATTAAATTGGGGCTGGAAAAGGCTCCCCATCGATCTTTATTCAGGGCCATCGGCCTTAGCGATGAAGAGATCAAAAGACCTCTGATCGGCATAGTTAACTCGCACAATGATATCGTGCCAGGTCATATTAACTTGGACAAAATCGGGGAAGCGGTTAAAGCGGGAGTGCGCGTGGCAGGGGGAACTCCCCTGGAATTTCAGACCATAGCAGTCTGCGACGGCATCGCTATGAACCACCTGGGTATGAAGTATTCTCTGGGCAGCCGGGAGCTGATCGCCGATTCAGTGGAGATTATGGCTACCGCCCATGCCTTTGACGGACTGGTATTCATACCCAATTGCGATAAGGTGGTGCCGGGCATGCTGATGGCTGCGGCGCGTTTAAATATTCCCGCCATCTTTGTCAGCGGGGGCCCAATGCTGGCCGGCAGGTCAGGTGATAAAGGCCTGACCTTAACCCAGGTATTTGAGGGAGTAGGTGCGGCGGCTGCCGGAAAAATGACTCCTGAGGAGCTGGCCCGGTTGGAAGAGAGCGCCTGCCCTACCTGTGGTTCCTGTGCCGGGATGTTTACCGCCAATTCCATGAATTGTTTAACCGAGGCCCTGGGAATGGGCCTGCCAGGGAATGGCTCTATCCCCGCGGTTTATTCCGAGCGGATTCGATTGGCCAAAACCGCAGGCATGAAGATCATGACCCTGGTAGAAAAAGATATCAAACCCGGTGATATCCTGACTGAGGCGGCTTTCTCGAATGCCATGCGCCTGGATATGGCCATTGGCTGTTCAACCAATTCTGTCCTGCATTTGATGGCCATCGCTCACGAAGCGGGTGTATTTATAGATTTGAACCTTTTCAATGAAATCAGCGCTTCAACTCCTAATCTTTGCCGTCTGAGCCCCGCCGGGCATCACCATATGGAAGACCTCTACCAGGCCGGCGGCATTCAAGCCATGTTCAGTGAACTCGACAAAAAGGGCCTGATCGATAAAGAAGCCCTGACTGTTACCGGAACAGTTGTAGGAGACAACATCAAAGATGCCGCAGTGCGCAATTATGATGTGATCCGGCCCATAGACCAGCCCTACAGCCCCAGCGGCGGTTTGGCCATGCTTTTTGGCAATTTGGCGCCAGAGGGGGCCGTGGTCAAAAAGAGCGCAGTGGCTGAAGAGATGATGCGGCATACGGGACCAGCCCGGGTATTCGACTCTGAAGAACAAGCCGTAGCGGCTATTCTCAATCAGAAAATTGTACCCGGAGATGTTATTGTCATTCGCTACGAAGGCCCCAAAGGCGGACCAGGTATGAGAGAAATGCTGACTCCAACCTCGGCAATTGCCGGTATGGGTTTGGATAAGGAGGTGGCATTAATTACCGATGGGCGATTTTCCGGGGCTACCCGGGGAGCATCCATTGGGCACGTATCCCCTGAAGCAGCTTCAGGGGGCTTGATTGGCCTGATTGAAGAAGGCGATCTAATCGAGATCGATATACCTGGGTGCCGACTACAACTGCTAGTAGACGACGGCATTATCGAAAAGAGGAGCAGCCTCTGGAGAGAGCCGGAGCCCCGAATAAAAAAAGGTTATATGAAACGATATGCTCAATTGGTACAATCAGCCAGTACAGGAGCCATATTTAAAGAATGATTTCAATATGGCAAGCGTAATAAAACCGGCGGGCCAAGAGCCCGCCTTTGCTTTATAACTGGCTGGGCGCTTTTGTATCATAAACGTGAGGTTTAAGCGGGAGTTGGAAGAATTTACGGAGGTGATTTTATGAATTGTAAAGGTGCTGAAATCCTGATTAATAGTCTTAAGGAACAAGGGGTGGACACCATCTTCGGCTACCCCGGTGGGGTTGTTCTACCTATATATGATGTCCTCTATGATTCTGATATCAAACATATTTTGGCCCGGCACGAACAGGGCGCTGCTCACGCCGCTGACGGATATGCCCGGGCCTCTGGGAAAACCGGGGTGTGTATCGCCACCTCGGGGCCCGGCGCCACTAATCTGGTTACCGGAATTGCCACCGCCAATATGGATTCAATCCCCATGGTCTTTTTCACCGGGCAGGTGGCGTCACACCTCATCGGCCGGGATGCTTTTCAGGAAGCCGACATAACCGGCATCACCCTGCCTATCACCAAACATAACTACCTGGTTGAACGCACCGAGGATGTGGAGCAGGTAGTAAAAGAGGCCTTCTACATTGCCAGAACTAACCGGCCCGGTCCGGTAGTGGTCGACTTGCCCAAGGACATCATGGATAAGAGCATTGACTTTACTAGCGACAAATCAGAGGTTTTCATCCATAGCTACCGGGTGATGAAAGGCTTTAACGCCGGACAGGTGATTAACGCGGTGGAACTGATCAAACAGGCTCAGCGTCCGGTAATCTATGCCGGCGGCGGGGTTATCATCTCCGAAGCGTCGGAAGAACTCAGGGAACTGGCGGAAAAGCGTAAAATACCAGTCACTACTACCTTGATGGGTATGGGGGCTTTCCCCGGCAACAATTATCTGGCCTTGGGCATGCTGGGCATGCATGGCACCAAATACGCCAATTATGCGGTGTCAGAATCAGATCTTTTGATAGCCGTAGGGGTGCGCTTTGACGACCGGGTCACCGGGAAGATCGAAGCCTTTGCCCCGCACGCCAAGGTGATCCACATCGATATTGATGCTGCCGAGATCGGCAAAAATGTGGCGGTTGACATACCTATCGTGGGACAGGTAAAAGAGGTTTTGCAGGCCATTAACCAGCGCTTGGAAGCTGTTGAAGAGCTGAGCGAATGGCATCATACCATCGATCGATGGAAACTGGAGTATCCCCTGCGCTATCCGGCTTCATGTGAAGGACGCATCATGCCGCAGCATGTCATCGAGAGCATTTACGATATGACTCAAGGCGATGCCGTCATCACCACCGAAGTAGGTCAGCATCAGATGTGGGCGGCTCAATACTATAAATTCAAAAACCCCAGAAGCTTTATCAGCTCAGGGGGACTCGGCACTATGGGCTATGGATTTCCGGCCGCCATCGGCGCCAAAATAGCCCGCCCAGACATGACCGTGATCGATATCGCCGGAGACGGCAGCATTCAGATGAATATTCAGGAACTGGGCACCGCCATGCAGTATAAAGTACCGGTGATTGTTTGTATTCTCAACAATCAATATCTGGGTATGGTCAGGCAATGGCAAGGCCTGTTTTATAAAAAGCGTTATTCTAATACCGATATCAGCCTGCAGCCTGACTTTGTTAAAGTGGCCGAGGCCTACGGAGCGGTGGGTATGCGGGTGACTGAGACCGATCAGGTCAAAGATGCTTTAAGGGAAGCCATGAAGGTGGGAGATCGTCCCGTCTTTATCGATTTCGTGGTGGAAAGGGAAGCCGATGTCTACCCCATGGTGGCCCCGGGAGAATCCCTCATTAATATGATCGGGGGTGACGAATAATGAAGCATACACTGGCGGTTACAGTCGACAATAAACCCGGGGTCCTGACCCGGGTGACCACCATGTTCCGCAGAAGGGGTTTCAATATCGATAGCCTCACCGTAGGGGCCACCGAGAATCCTACCATTTCACGGATGACGATCGTGGTGGAGGGCGACGACCAGATTATCGAGCAGGTCACCAAGCAGCTTTACAAACTGGTCAATGTGATTAAAATTGTGGATGTTACCAATGAACGGGCGGTAGAACGCGAATTAGTACTTATCAAAGTCAAAGCCGATGCCAGCGTGCGCGCTGAAGTCATGCAGATCGTGGAGATATTCCGCGCCCGCATCGTAGATATCGGCAAAAATAACTTAATTATTGAAGTAACCGGGGATTCCGCCAAAATTGACGCTATAGAAGAAGCCCTGCGGCCTTTCGGCATCTCCGAGCTGGTGCGTACCGGCAAGATCGCCATGCTGCGGGGGGGGTGCAAAGGATAAAAAAAGATATTTGGGTTATGCTGGTAGCAGATGCTGACCCCCGGTACAGCCGGGGGTAGACATAATAATAAGGAGGATGTTGACAATGGCTAAAATGTTTTATGATGCTGACGCCAACCTGGATCTGCTTAGAGGGAAAACCGTGGCTGTGATGGGTTTCGGTTCCCAGGGCCATGCCCAGGCTCAGAACCTGCATGAGAGTGGAGTCAACGTGGTGGTGGGGCTGCGCAAGCCCTTTGACGATTTTACCGAAGAAGAATGGAACAAAGTCATTGCCGCCGGAATTCAGCCTCTGACCGTTTCGGAAGCGGCTCAGGCAGCAGATATTATTCAGGTGCTTCTTCCTGACGAAACTCAGGCCAGGGTTTATAATGAACAGATTAAGCCCCACCTCACCGAAAGCAATGCCCTGGGCTTCTCGCACGGCTTTAACATTCATTTCGGCCAGATTGTTCCGCCTGCCTTTATCGATGTTTTCATGGTGGCCCCCAAAAGCCCGGGCCATCTAGTAAGAAGGATGTACACCAAAGGCGCCGGAGTACCGGGCTTGGTTGCCGTTCAGCAGGATTACAGCGGAAAAGCCAGAGACCTGGCCCTGGCCTATGCCTGTGGAATAGGCTGCACCCGGGCTGGCGTTATTGAAACCAGCTTTAAGGAAGAAACGGAAACCGATTTGTTCGGCGAACAGTGTGTACTTTGCGGCGGGGGAACCCAACTGGTCAAGACTGGATTCGAAACCCTGGTTGAAGCCGGTTACCAGCCGGAGATAGCCTATTTCGAATGCATGCATGAGCTAAAACTGATCGTGGATCTGATGTATGAAGGCGGCATGGGCTATATGCGTTATTCCATAAGTGATACCGCCGAATGGGGCGACTATACTAAAGGACCGGATGTCGTCGGCCCTGAAGCCCGCCAGGCTATGCAGCAGGCCTTAACAGACATTCAGGAAGGCCGTTTCGCCAAGAACTGGCTGCTGGAGAACCAGGTGGGCAGACCGCAGTTTAATGCCCTTAAACGCCGCAACCGTGAACACCTCATCGAAGAGGTGGGAGAAAAATTGCGGGCTATGATGCCCTGGCTGAAAGAGACCAAATAGAGGTTCAAATATTTATATAATCGGGGGGTGCAGGATGTCTGCCAAAGATCGTATTTACCTGTTTGACACTACGCTCCGGGATGGGGAGCAATCTCCGGGGGTGAGCCTGAATGTGGAGGAAAAGCTGGAGATAGCTCATCAGCTGGCCCGGCTGGGTGTCGATATTATCGAAGCCGGCTTTCCCATAGCTTCACCAGGCGACTTTGACGCGGTAAAGGCCATAGCCCGTGCGGTCAAAGGCGCGGTAATCGCCGGGTTGTGCCGTGCCAACCGGGAGGATATCGACAGGACCTGGGAGGCCGTTAAAGACGCCGAAACTCCCCGTATACATACTTTTCTGGCTACTTCTCCCATACATCTGAAATATAAGCTCAAGAAATCCCGGGAAGAGGTTCTGGTTCAAGCGGTTGAGGCCGTCAAGTATGCCAAGAAGTTTTGCCATGATGTGGAATTCTCCGCAGAAGACGCCTCCCGCAGCGATATGGATTTTCTGGCCCGGGTTACAGAGAACGTAATTGCCGCAGGCGCCACCGTTGTCAACCTCCCCGACACTGTAGGCTATGGCATCCCCGAGGAATTCGGGCGCTTCATTAAAGAGCTCATGAGCCGGGTGAAAAACGTGGATGAAGCCATTATCAGCGTTCATTGTCATGACGATTTGGGTCTGGCGGTGGCAAATTCCATGGCGGGAATCCTGAATGGGGCCCGCCAGGTGGAGTGTGCCGTGAACGGTATCGGGGAGAGGGCCGGAAATGCCGCCCTGGAAGAAATCATAATGGCCTTGTACACCCGCTATGATTACCTGAAAAAGACCACCGGGATCAATCATGGGGAGATTTATCGCACCAGTCGTTTGGTGAGCAGTTTGACCGGCATGCAGGTTCAGCCCAATAAGGCCATAGTGGGGAAAAATGCCTTTGCCCATGAGTCTGGTATCCATCAGGACGGCATGCTCAAGGAGAGAACTACTTATGAAATCATGAGCCCGGAATTGATCGGAGTAAGCCAGAGCCAGCTGGTTTTGGGCAAACACTCGGGGCGCCACGCCTTTAAAGAGCACATGGAATCTCTGGGCTACACTTTGAATGATGAGGAATTGGCCCGGGCTTTCAATGGTTTCAAGATAATCGCCGACAAAAAGAAACAGGTCACCAATGATGATCTGGAGGCTCTGGTCAAGGACAAAGTCTATGCTATTCCGGAAAGATTCAGCCTGGAATACCTGCATGTGGTCAGCGGCAGCACGGTATTGCCTACCGCCACCGTGAGTTTGAAAATCGAAGACAAGGTATTCGATGCCGCCGCTACCGGGGACGGCCCGGTAGACGCCGCCTGCCGGGCAGTGGATAAGATCACTGACCATTATGGCAAAATGCTGGACTATAAACTCAGCGCGGTGGGCGGGGGTAAAGACGCCCTGGGTGAAGTGGTGTCCCACATTCAAATTGACGGCAAGGTATATAATGGCCGGGGCCTCAGTACCGATATCATTGAAGCCAGTGTCAAATCATACATAAACGCTATAAACAAGCATTATTACGAGGTACAAAGACGAGATAAGGAAATCTAGCCTCCAGGAAAGGAAGACCTCAAGATATGGGAATGACGATAACACAAAAGATCCTGGCTGACCATGCCGGAAAAAAGGCGGTGGAAGCGGGTGAACTGATCAACTGCCGGGTCGATGTCGTCCTGGGCAATGACGTCACTGCTCCGGTGGCTATTTCCGAATTTGAAAAGCTGGGAAAAGAAGAAGTATATGACCGGGAAAAGATTGTGCTGGTTCCCGACCACTTCGCACCCAACAAGGATATTAAATCCGCCGAGCAGTGCAAAATCATGCGTGAATTCGCCCGGGCCAAAGGGATAAAAAATTACTTTGAAATCGGGCAGATGGGTATTGAGCATTGCCTGCTGCCGGAGCAGGGCCTGGTGCTGCCCGGCGATGTCATAATCGGAGCCGACTCGCACACCTGCACCTACGGCGCCCTAGGCGCATTCGCGACCGGAGTGGGATCCACTGATATGGCTGCGGCCATGGCCACCGGGGAAGCCTGGTTTAAAGTGCCGGAAACAATCAAATTCGTATATTATGGCAAGCTTCCCGCCTGGGTGGGAGGCAAGGACTTGATCCTCCACACCATAGGGGATATCGGTGTGGACGGGGCCCGCTATATGGCTATGGAGTTCTGCGGTGAGGCCATCTCCTCATTATCAATGGACAACCGTTTTACGATGGCCAACATGGCTATTGAAGCAGGCGGGAAAAATGGCATCATCGTCCCGGACGACGTCACTGCGGAATATATAAAAAACCGGGCCCGGCGGCCTTACCGCTTCTATCAGTCTGACGACGACGCCCTTTATTATGAGATAAGGGAATATGACGTTTCCGCCCTGGAACCGGTAGTGGCTTTTCCGCATCTGCCTGAGAACACCAGAAAAGTAAGCGAGGCCCAGGGAGTGAAAATTGATCAGGTAGTGATCGGGTCATGCACCAACGGGCGTCTGGAAGACCTGGAGATCGCGGCCCGAATCTTGAAAGGCAAAAAAGTGCATCCTGAAATGCGGGTCATCGTCTTTCCGGGTACGCAGCAGATTCTG
>NZ_DIPG01000012.1:20727-21714 GCF_002426325.1 Syntrophomonas sp. UBA5494
CATATGGGAATTCTTGCTAAAGGGGAGCGCGCCCTGGCAACCACCAACCGCAACTTCGTAGGCCGCATGGGGCACCCTCAGAGTGAGGTATATCTGGCCAGTCCGGCGGTTGCTGCAGCCAGCGCCATCACCGGGGAAATAACCCCGCCCTGGCAAGTCTGATCTGTTTCAACTCAACAGGAAGATAACAAAAGAGGTGTGACAAATGAAATATACAGGCAAGATTTATAAATTCGGCCCTGATGTGGATACCGATGCCATCATTCCGGCCAGATACCTGAATACTTTCGATCCGCTGGAACTGGCCCAACACTGTATGGAAGACGCTGATCCCACCTTTCCGTCCAAGGTGAAGCCCGGTGATATAATCGTTGCCGACAAAAACTTCGGATGCGGCAGTTCCCGTGAGCATGCCCCTATCGCCATCAAGGGAGCCGGGGTCTCCTGTGTGGTGGCCCGCTCTTTTGCGCGTATATTTTATCGCAACAGCATCAATATCGGGCTGCCTATTTTGGAATGCGAGGAAGCCTTTGATGGAATGGAGGAGGGAGACCAGATCGAAGTGGATCTGGAAACCGGCCACATCACCAATTTAAGAAGCGGCATCTCTTATCAAGCCCAGCCTTTCCCGCCCTTCATGCAGGAGATTATGGCCCAAGGCGGCCTCATCAATTACGTAAAAGAGAAAGCCCGAACTGAGTAATTATCGATTTAGTCTGTAGATGATACATGAAAGGAACGGATCTGAATGTATAGAATAGCGGTTTTGCCCGGTGACGGCATCGGAGTGGAAATTGTTCCCCAGGCGGTTAAGACCCTGGAAGCCGTCGCGGCTCGTTATGGTCACCAGTTTGAATTTAAAGAAGCCCTGGTGGGAGGGGCCGCCTATGATGCCGTCGGCCATCCCCTGCCGGCGGAGACCCTGGCCTTGTGCAAGTCTTCTGATGCGGTTCTCCTGGGGGCTATCGGGGGGCCTAAATGGGATCA
>NZ_DIPG01000012.1:21900-28550 GCF_002426325.1 Syntrophomonas sp. UBA5494
CTGTTCGCCAACCTCAGGCCCTGCATCCTTTTCCCCGGTCTGCTGCAGGCTTCTACATTAAAGGAGGAGGTCATCAGTGGGGTCGATATCCTGGTGATCCGTGAACTCACCGGCGGTTTGTATTTCGGGGAAAAGAAACGCGAAATGACTGCCGATGGCGGCCAGCAGGCTACCGACATCCTCACTTATTCCACTTATGAGATCGAACGCATCGTCAGATTCGCTTATCAGGCGGCCCGGCAGCGCCGGGGGCAGTTGTGTTCGGTGGATAAAGCCAATGTATTGGAATCATCCCGCCTGTGGCGGGAGGTGGTAAGCCAGTTGGCCCGGGAGTATCCGGATGTGGAAACCACCCATATGTACGTAGATAATTGCTCTATGCAGTTAATCCGTTATCCCCGTCAGTTTGACGTCATTGTCACCGAGAATATGTTTGGGGACATTTTAACTGACGAAGCATCCATGCTGACCGGTTCCATCGGGATGCTTCCCAGCGCGTCGATTGGCGGAGCGGTGGGACTTTATGAACCTTCTCACGGCAGCGCGCCGGATATAGCCGGACAGAACAAGGCTAATCCTTTGGCCACCATACTTTCAGCCGCTATGATGCTGCGTTACTCATTCGGTCTTGCTGAAGAGGCTCAGACTGTGGAAGCCGCGGTGCGCAGCGTGTTGCAGGACGGCTACCGCACTCCCGACTTAATTCAGGCCAGCCTGAATGATGCCGGAATCAAAGCAGCCGACACCGTAACCATGGGCGACCTGGTCGCAGAGCGTATCACTGCTCAATAATAAGTAATGGAATATTTGATGAGGAGGATTTTGAAATTGGGGATAAAACGCGGGTAGCCGTATATGACACCACCTTGAGGGACGGCGCTCAGGGGGAAGGCATCTCCCTTACCGTCGATGACAAGTTAAAGATCGCTGCCAAGCTGGACTATCTGGGCATTGCTTATATCGAAGGCGGCTGGCCGGTAAGCAATCCCAAGGATATGGAGTTTTTCAGCCGTATCCAGGAGATCAAGCTCAATAATTCGAGAATTACAGCTTTCAGCGCCACCCGCAAGCCCGGCGTGGCCGTAACCTCGGACAATAACATCAAAGCGGTTTTGGACTCAGGGGTCAAAACCGCGACTATTTTCGGCAAAACCTGGGATTTCCACGTTATCAAAGCATTGGAAACCAGTTTGGACGAAAACCTCAATATGATCAGGGACAGTATTGGCTACCTGGCCAGCCAGGGCCTGGAAGTCATATTTGACGCCGAGCATTTTTTTGATGGATACAAGGATAATCGTGATTACGCGCTGCAGGTCCTGGAAAGAGCGGCCCAGGCCGGGGCGGTATGCCTGGTGTTGTGCGACACCAACGGGGGCACCATGCCCTGGGAAACCAGCTTGATTGTAGAAGACGTCAGGCAGCACTTCGATATACCTCTGGGGATTCATGTGCATAACGACTCGGGTCTGGCGGCAGCCAACACCCTTATGGCAGTGAAAGCCGGGGCGTCCCACGTTCAGGGGACTATTAACGGCTACGGGGAGCGCTGCGGAAATGTGGACCTGTGTACGGTAATACCCAGCCTGGAGCTTAAAATGGGTTATCGTGCCGTCCCGGCAGGAAACCTGAGAAGATTGACGGAAGTATCGCGTTATATCAGTGAGATTGCCAATATGCCTCATCATAACGATCAGCCCTATGTAGGACACGGGGCCTTTGCGCATAAAGGGGGCATTCATGTCAGCGCCATGTTAAAGGATACCCTGACCTACGAGCACGTCAATCCCGAGGATATTGGCAACCATCGCCGGGTTCTGGTTTCCGAGCTTTCTGGTTTATCCAACCTGTTGTATAAAGCCAAAGAATTCAATATCGATGTCAATGCTTACGACAGTGAAACCCGCAAGGTGATCCGGCAGATTAAAGAACTTGAAAACCAGGGTTTCCAGTATGAAGGCGCGGACGCCTCTCTGGAGCTGTTATTGCGCAAAGCTTTCAGCCAATTCACCGACTATTTCCAGTTAAAAAACCTCAAAGTCATCCTAGAGAAAAATGAGGAAGACCAAACCACCTCTGAAGCGATGGTTAAGATTGAAGTCGGCAGTCAGGTTTACCACACCGCAGCCGACGGGGACGGCCCGGTCAACGCCCTCGATAATGCCCTGCGCAAAGCATTGAACGAGGTTTATCCGGCTATCAAAGATATGCACCTGACCGATTACAAAGTCAGGGTATTGGATGGCAGTGAGGCTACTGCAGCCAGGGTCCGGGTTCTGATAGAAACCGCAGACGGCACTGATAAGTGGAGTACGGTGGGAGTGTCGGAAAACATAATCGAAGCTTCCTTTCAAGCCCTGGTTGACAGCATCAACTACATGCTGTTAAAGCGGGGAAAATAATAAGCCTGGTCATTCAACTAGGGGTAGCGGGGGGGGGGGGGGGGGGGGGGGGTTTTTTTTTTTTTTTTTCCCACCCCCCCCCCCCCCCCCCCCGACACCCCTATTGATGAGGCTGTTTCAAAAGGGGCAGCCTCCAAAATTGCAGGCTCAGATACCAGATGGTATAGTTAATACAACAGGGAAATAATAACCATTCAGGGGGTGCTAAAGTGAAGGCAATGATAATGGCAGCAGGAGTTGGGTCGCGTTTAATGCCCCTGACCATGCATGTTCCCAAACCGATGATACCGGTGGCCAACCGGCCTTTAATGGATAATATTGTATGCTGGCTCAAAGAGCAGGGCTTCGATTCTCTGATCTGTAATCTTCATTATCACCCCAAAGCCATTCGCGGCTATTTCGGCGACGGCCGCGACTGGGGTGTCAACCTGGATTATTCGCTGGAGCATGAATTGCTGGGAACCGCCGGCGGGGTGAAAAACTGCGAATGGTTTCTAGACGATTCATTTGCGGTAGTAAGCGGCGATGCCCTTACCGATATCGAACTGCAGCAGATGATGCAATTCCATAAAAAACAGGGAGCCCTGGCCACCATTGCCTTAAAAGCGGTGCAGGAAGTGGAGCAGTTCGGCATCGTGGTAACCGATGACGGCCATCGTATTGAGCGTTTTCAGGAAAAACCCAGGCCGGAAGAAGCCTGCAGCCGATTGGCCAATACCGGCATTTATATCTTTGAACCCGAGATATTCAAGTACATCCCACCGCGTCAGTTTTATGATTTCGGGAAACAGCTTTTTCCTCATCTGGTCAAAATAAAAGCGCCTTTCTTCGGTATGCCGGTTTCCAATTACTGGTGCGACATCGGCAGCATCAGCAGCTATAAAGAGGCCCAGGTGGATGCACTGGTGGGGCGTGTTGCCATGTCATTGCCGGGACAGGTTGTTGCCATGAATAATGGAGCCCAGGTACTGCTGGGCAAGAATGTGTCTATCGGTGACGGGGTCAACTGGCAGGGTATAAATGTGGTGGGGGACGGCTGTGTTATCGAAGATGGCGTTACCTTCTGCAATTCGGTGCTATGGAAAGACACCGTCATAGGCAGGGATAGCCGCATTGAAGAAGCTCTGCTGGGCAGCAACTGTGTTTTGGGCGCCAAGGTTTGGATCGCTCCGGGTGCCATTATAAATAGCGGCTGTGAGTTTGCCGATGGGATGCAGGTACCGGCTAACGCCAAGGTGTTCAATTCGATCGGCTCCGACCTGCAGCTGGAACAGGGCTGACAAAAGGACAGGCAAACCCCGAATCCAGCCAACCAGAGGGATACCCTTGCCGGTATCCCAGACCGTCGACAAAAGCGAATAACTGCGTTGTCCAATAGGTCCGCTCAATCAACGTACTATTTGTACGCCTCAATCTCGGGCCTATTGAGCGCCTTGCTCTTCGCTTCCGTCGCTTGCTCTGCACAGCTGGTTGACTTTGTCAACAAGCTGAGGGACACCCTTGCGGGTGTCCCTGCGAAATCCTGGGTTCAAGGTTTGATAATAATGGCTATACTTCCAGAAGTTCCTTAAAACTCTCATCCAGCTGATCCAAACTGTAACTTTCTACCAGCTCCAGATCGGAATCCTCGATGGGGGACAAATTGATGATCTTATAACCCCCGGCTTCTCTGATCAAAAAGGCTACTTCCTTTTGCACCGGCTGTTCCTGCTGCATTACCTGATATACTACCAGGGCGCTGTATTCCCCGGTTTTGGTGTATTCTTTTAAAACCTCGACTGACACGTCTTGTTCGGTGGGCTGGTTCTCTTCCAGGCTTTTAAGCATAGCTGCGGTTTCCTGCTCGATCTCAGCCCGGTTCTGCATCAGTTCGGCTGAGCTCATATCACGATATTGAGGCAGGTAATTAAGCGACCAAAACACACTCAAGTCATGGGCGACGGTTTCATAATCCCGGTCAAAATAGGCCTGATAAAAATGATCCACGGTTTTATCCGGAGAAGAAACATCAACAAAGGCCGCATAATAATACATTCCCGCCATTATTGCTACAATAAGTACAGGCAATAATTTCGGCACACCGGTTCTTGCCGGGTTAGTCTGATTCAAAGTGGGCACCTCCCGAAAATCATTAAGTTGATTGTAACACTTTTGTTCATCTGAAAACAATTTGTATTTTCTCGAAAAATCCGCTGTTGCAGGCCATTATCAAACAGCACAAGCAGCTAGGAGGCTAAAATGAAAAGGGTAGTGGTAGTTGGAGGAGGGCCTGCCGGGATGATGGCAGCCATCAGTGCTGCCGCCGGCGGGGCCAGGGTAAAGCTATTGGAAAAGAAATCCGCTCTGGGTAAAAAACTGGAGATTACCGGCAAAGGCCGCTGCAATCTGACCAATTCGCGTCAGGTCGGTGAGTTTATCGCACAGTACCCGGGCAATGGCCGTTTTTTATATAGCGCATTACATCAATTCAGCAATCAGGATTTGATAGACTTCTTTGAAGGGCGGGGCGTAAAAACCAAGATAGAGAGAGGGCAGCGGGTTTTTCCCGCATCCGACCAGGCGGCGGATATCGTGCAAGCCTTGCACCACAGCCTCATGGAGCATGGGGTGGAAGTAATCAAGCCCTGCCGGGTCAGCGATATAGTGATAGAAGAGAGCAGGGTACTGGGGGTGAAAACCGACCAGGGCTGCATAGAAGGGGATGCTGTCATCATCGCCACCGGAGGCCTGTCGTACCCGGGAACAGGTTCAACCGGGGATGGCTATCAGTGGGCCGCAAAGGCTGGTCATAGTATAATAACCCCCCGCCCGGGATTGGTGCCTTTGGAGGCCGCAGAAACCTGGGTGAAGCAATGTCAGGGTCTCAGTCTCAAAAACGTGCAGGCCACAGCTTATGATGAAGAGGGCAGGATGATCAATCAAGAGTGCGGCGAAATGCTGTTTACCCATTTCGGGGTTTCAGGTCCCATCATTCTCACCATGAGCAGTGATATCGCCAGGTTGCTGAGCGATGAAGGTAAAAAGGTCACTCTCCATATCGATCTAAAGCCGGCCTTATCTCCGGAAAAACTGGATGAGCGGCTGCAGCGGGACTTGGAGCTCTATTCGCGCAAACAGTTCAAAAATGCCCTGATCGATCTTTTGCCCCGGCTCTTGATCCCGGTTATAGTGAGCCTGTCAGGGATCGACGCCCATAAGCCGTGCCATCAGGTCACCAGAACGGAACGCTTGAGGCTGTTGGATATTTTGAAGAAGCTGCCTTTAACCATCAGCGCAACCCGACCCATCAAAGAGGCTATTGTCACCAGAGGGGGAGTGGATGTAGCAGCGGTGGATCCACGCACCATGCAGTCCAAGCTCGCCCTTGACCTGTTTTTTGCCGGGGAGATCCTGGACATTGACGGCTATACCGGGGGGTTCAACCTGCAGGCGGCGTTCTCTACGGGTTTCGTGGCCGGCAAGTATGCAGCCCGTTATGCAGTCGATTCAACACATTGACGATACAGAGGCAGTCTGTTATCATTACCTAGTGAAATATATTACAAAATGGGGGCTTTATGTCATGAGTGGGCCGCAAGGCACTTATAATGGTTCATCCGGTTACATAGTATCTGATGAATTGAGAAACAGCGTAAATATTGCCATAGCATTACAGAAACCGTTGCTGATAAAAGGGGAGCCAGGCACCGGCAAGACCATGCTGGCGCAGAGCATAGCCGACTCTCTGCAGATGGAGCTTATCATATGGAACATCAAGTCAACTACCAAAGCCCAGGATGGTCTATATGTTTACGATACTGTCCAGCGGCTCTATGACAGTCAGTTCGGTGAGCATGACGTGTCCGACATCAAACGCTACATTAAGATGGGCAAACTGGGGGAGGCTTTTCTTTCACCTTTGCCGGTGGTGCTCTTGATAGACGAAATCGATAAAGCTGATCTGGAATTCCCCAATGATCTTTTATGGGAACTTGACCAAATGAGTTTTTACATCCCGGAAACGCGTGAAACGGTAAAAGCCCGGCATCGCCCCATTGTGATCATCACCAGCAACGCTGAGAAGGAATTGCCTGATGCCTTTTTGCGCCGCTGTATTTTCCATTACATAGATTTTCCCAATGCGGAAGCCATGGAAAAGATTGTGGCGGTTCACCACCCCAATTTGGAGCGAAAACTGCTGGAGCAGGCCATGGAGTCTTTTTACGCGCTGCGCAGCCTACCCAATATGCAAAAACGCCCCAGTACCAG
>NZ_DIPG01000101.1:0-795 GCF_002426325.1 Syntrophomonas sp. UBA5494
CTTACCACAACATCCAAATTTTCTGCCTTGCCGATAGGACTGTTCTGGGTTACTTTGTTCTTAAACCTGAAATAGCCCCATAGGTATCTGCCAAGCATCAAGACAAAACCCGCCGCCCAAATTCCCAACATCCATTGTCCGACGTCCGGAACTGGCAGATGACGCTGACCAGCCGTTTGCCCCGCGGCTGCCAGGACAATTTCCCCTGGGGTTGGAGCGGTGTGGACGGTCAGACCGGCTTGCTGCTGCACGGGCGCTCCTTCCTCGATAATTACGGGCTGGGGCAGAAGCCCGCCTACATTGACCTGTATGGGCACAACAAACAACACCAGAGAAAGCAGGCAGATATGATAATACCAAGTGCCGCCTAATTTTGGCACCAGCCTGGTTTTAAGCAGTATAAGCAAAAGGCTGATGACGCTGCCGGTCAGAGAAGTCATAAACAGCATTTTAATCATGGAACTTCACCTGCTTTTCGATAAAATCCCTGAGCTCTTCAATGTCCTCTTGCGTCAAATCTTCATCCTGAAACAGGGCGCTGATCAGACTTTTGGCGGAACCCTTGTGAATTGATCGGATAAAATTCCGGGTCTGCATTTTCTGATAGTCTTTTTCGCTGATTCCCTCCCAGTACTCATGGGCATGAGAACGCCCAAGCTTAACTGATTTCAGCACTCCTTTGTCGATCAGCCGGCCGGCCAGGGTCAGGATGGTGGTTGCTTTTTTGCCGGGCAGCTTTTCCATGATGTCCTTGGTGGTCACTCTTTCACCACTGTCCCATACGATGCGCATAAT